>JAYZKF010000033.1:0-9029 GCA_036163755.1 Fidelibacterota bacterium | reverse complement strand
GAAGAATTATCTTCACCTGTAACAAACTCTGCTGGAGATCCTGATCCAATGCCCCATGTACCATCTTCTAGCTCAATATGGACAAAAACGTTTTTTACAGAATCAATGGTTTCATAAGATATGCTATAGGGTTTAGTTAACTTTAAATTTTCTGACCATACTCGTACATTTTTTATTTGCATTAATAATTATGCTTTTAATGCTTTTTTTACTTCTTGAGCCACTCTCAAGCCAGATTCAATTGCGCCATTCATAGAAGCTCTATGTAATGCTGTATGCTCACCAGCAAAATGAACTGGTCCCTCAGATTTTGCTAAAATCTCTCTATATCCTTTTTGACCAACACCAGCTAAAGAATAACTAGCTTTAATAAACGGATCTTCATTCCAGTATTTTGTGATTCCATTTTCCCAATATTTTGGTGCTTCTGGCCAGATATTTTTACATGTATTTTGAGCTACTTTCATTCTTCTATTCTCATTAAAACGCCCTATTTTTTTAGCGTCTTCTCCAGAAGTAAATGTCAATAAAATACCGCGTGGTCCTGGCTGATCAATAGAGAAGTGATATATTCTTCGAAGCGGTGTATCAGTAAAAACACGTTGTCCAATAGAATTATTTTCATCCCAAAAACGCTTGCGATACTGCATGGCTATTTTCATTACATGACCATATTGTTGCTTTTGAATACAGTTTGTTTTTTCTGAGCTAAAACCTGGATCAATTTTTACAGACCTCAATATAGAAGCTGGTAGCGCTAATACACATTTTATAGCTTTAATCGATTTAGGCTTTCCATCTTCAATTACATTAGCAGTGATTCTTTTAGAGTTAAAAGCAAGGCTTTGTAAAGATCTATTATACTTTATTTTTGTTCCCAATCTTTTTGCAAATGCCTTAGGCAATTGATCGTTACCTCCAAAAATTCTTCCCTCAACAGTGTTTTCACTAAAAGCAGATGTTCTTGAATTAGCCAAAATCATATTTAAAGCAGACATTCTAGATGGTACAGAAGTTGCTTCTGTTGCATTTGTATAAGTATATAAATCTATAATATCCTTAGGGGCCCCACCTTTTTTCAAGACTTCTTCAACTGAAATATTATCCAATGCAAGAACTTCCGGAGAAGTTTCACCTTTTTGTTTAACTAAATCTATCCACTTTTGAATATATTGAACTTCTTGTCCAAATAATTTTCCTTTCTGGATTCCTTCAAAAGGCAATGAATCTGTTCCAGATTGTATACCTTTCATACTTAAGCGTCTTCCTCTTACATAAACGCCATCATATTGTTTTGCTGGTAATACTTTCAATCCAAATTTTTTACAATATCGCTTAACAAGAGAATCAGTACTATCAACATACTCCGCTCCCATTTCAGCATATAAATTATCAGCAAAAGGATCACGGTAAGTTCTAACTCTTCCACCTGGTCTTGAACGTGCTTCAATTAAAATCACATTTAAGCCAGCTTGATCCAATTCATAAGCACACGATAATCCAGCTAGACCTGCTCCAATAACAATTATTCGCTTATCATCAGAAGAACTTTGAAAGATAGATGAAATACTTAAAGGAGAAAGTGCAGCTAAGGAACTAGCTGCACTTGTTCTTTTAATGAATGATCTTCTTGTAATATGATTTTGGTTTTTGGATAGGCTCATGTTTTTATTTTATATATTAATCAGGAATCCCGGCACCGCTAAAAAATGGAGTATAGTGGCTTAGTCTTATTTTCCATTGTTTCCCCTCTTTCACTAAAACTTTACTCACTCTTGTACGATAATTATTTGACTGAACACCATCAATATTATAAGAACCTGTCAAATAAAAGTATGCAATAGCAACTTTACCTGGTGCGACAACTTCTACATCCACATAGTGAGCGGTCATATTAAAATCTAGAGGATCATTCTGAGCTATAACAGAAGGGTTCTGCGTATACCAAAAAGACCCATTTGAGTCACCACTAATATTGCCTTTAGAGTGCATAGTTGAAGCATATGTTTTCATATCACCACTATTTATAGCTTTATAGTGTTTATCAATAAGTTTTCGAACATCATCAGCATCTCCTGAAAAAGCAAAAGAAGTGAATAACATCGTTACGATTATTTTATTCATAATATTATCCTTTATTTATTAATTATTTTTATAGCCTGGACCTCGGACAACTCGTCCTGGTGTAGCTCCAGTATGCTCACCTTCATTTAAAACTTGGACTCCATTAACGAAAACATGATGCATTCCAGTAGCTAACTGGTGAGGATCATCAAATGTAGCATGGTCTGAAATTGTATTTGGGTCAAACAAAACAACATCACCATAATATCCTTCTTTCAACAATCCTCTTTTTTTGATCTTGAGTTTATCTGCAGTTAAACTTGTAAGTTTATAAATTGCTTCCTCTAAAGGAATGACTTTCTCTTCTCGAACATACTTTCCAAGTAACCGGGAAAAATTTCCATAGGCCCTTGGATGTGGGTTATATTTTAAAAAATCACCTTCGGGTGCTATAGAACCTGCATCAGAACCAAAACTCATATATGGAAGTTTAATTTGTTTTTTAACATTTTCTTCTGACATCAAAAAATATACTACGTCAACACGACTTCCATCTTGAATAACAAAATCCATCGCAACGTCTGCATAATGTTTTCCTGTTTTTTGAGCAACTTCTTTTAAGGTCATACCAATATATTCCCTTAACTCAGAATTACGAAATCCTGCAAATAATACTCCATCTGGTCCAGCTAGATAGCCCAAATTTTCCCAATCTTTGGCATCGGAAGTCATTTCTTTTTTTACTTTGGCACGTATTTTAGGATCCTTAAGTCTCTCTACCCACTTATCATATCCTCCTTCTTGAACCCATGGAGGCATATGTGCATCTAATCCTGTAGCACCTGCAATATAAGTGTACATATCGGCTGTAATATCTAATCCACTTGCTCGTGCTGCATTTATCTTATTTATTACTAAATCCATTTTGTAATGATTCTTTAGCCCCCCAGCTTTTAAATGATAAACTTCCGCAGGAATATTTGCTTTTTCAGAAATAGTGATTAATTCATCTAGAGCTTCTAATAACTTATTGCTTTCACTCCTCATATGTGAGATATACATACCACCATATTCAGCTGCAACTTTACATAATTCAATTAATTCTTCAGTAGATGAGTAAAATGCAGGAGCATAGATTAATGATGATCCAATCCCTAAAGCACCCTCTTCCATTCCTTGGCGAACTAATGACCGCATGTTATCCAGTTCTTCATCAGTAGGTGGCCTATTTTCATATCCTATCTCATGTACTCTAAGTGTTGTAGCACCAATAAATGAAGCAACGTTTGTTGATACACCCCTACGTTCAAGTGACTCTAAATACTCACCTAATGTGGTCCAATCTATAGTGTAATCATCTGTATTGTCTTGTTGCTGTTCCTTCATCTTTTCATTCAAAGGTCCCATCGATGATCCTTCACCAAAAACCTCTAAAGTTACTCCTTGTTTAATATCACTTAACGAACGGCCATCTCTAATTAGAGAAACTGTAGCCCAGCTAAGAATATTAATAAATCCTGGAGCAACAGCTAATCCCGTTGCATCAATTTCAGTTTTACCTTTTGCAGAAATTTTTTCTTTTACCAACGCAACTTTGTCACCCTTAAGCGCAACATCACCAACATATGGTTTGAACCCATAACCATCATAGATCATACCATTTCTTATTACAACATCATATTTTTCACAACCTATTGTCAAACAGAGTGTGATCAAAATTAGATTAATTCTTTTTATCATAGGATACTCCTCGTTCAATTTTTTTTAACTCAAGGCCTGATCAAGATCATTAATCAAATCTTCAGCTGATTCAATCCCTACTGCTAAACGGATTAGTGATTTATCTATGCCTGATTCTAATAGCTCTTCATCGCTAAGTAATGAATGTGATGTTAGCACGGGGCGAGTTATTAATGTTTCTACACCACCCATACTAGCTGTACACATAGGAATTTTTAATTTGCTCATCACTTTATCAGCATTTTCTACACCACCCTTTACAATAAAGCTTAACATACCACCAAAGCCACATAGCAACTCTTTGGCTTGTTTATGACTCGGGTCTGATTCAAGTCCTGGATAATTGACGTGTGAAACCATTTCATGATTATTTAAAAATGTAGCAATCTTCATTGCATTACTACATTGTCTTTTTATTCTTAATGATAATGTTTTCATACCCCTGTGCAGTAGAAAACATGCGTTTGGATCAAGACATCCTCCAAGATGATTTAATTTTGAATTAATATTTGCCATATGAGGTTCATTACCAATTATGGCTCCTGCAACAATATCCGTATGTCCATTTAAATATTTTGTTGCAGAATGAAGTGAAATGTCAAAACCTAGCTGAATTGGACAAAACAGTGCAGGGCTAGCAAGCGTATTATCAATCATTGAAATCAAACCATTCTCTTTTGCAAATGCTACAATCTTTTCTAAGGGTGCAACTTCTATCAGAGGATTTGTTATTGTCTCCACATAAATAACTTTCGTATTTGATTTTAACTTAGAGACCCATTCAGATGGATCCATTGCGTTTATAAAATCAAATTCAATACCATATTGTGGAAGGTCATGCTTCACATAGTCCGCAGTTCCACCATATAGTGTTTTATGAGCCAGTAGATGATCGCCTGATTTTAAAAACGTTAATAGAGATGTCGTAATTGCGCTCATTCCAGATGATGTAACAAGCGCACGTTCAGCGCCTTCAAGAATTGCTAATTTATCATGTAATACGATATGATTTGGTGTGTTATTTAATCTGATATATTTTAAATCATCATAATTTTTTTGACCTGAATATTCAAAAGTTGAACTTTGAAATATTGGAACATTAGCGGCTCCCCCAATTCGTGGGTTGGGTTCACCAGAATGGATAAGTTTAGTATCAAATGAAATATCTTCTTTTTTCATAGTATTAATCTTTTCCTTCTTTTTTAACATATTTATCTAACCAATTTGCAGTTTCCCATAAAACATGCATAACTGATTCCCTAGCTCTGTATCCATGACTTTCATAAGGAAGCATAACTAATTTAGCAGTGGCCCCATGACCCTTTAATGCATGATAATATCTTTTACTTTGGACAGGAAAAGTTCCAGAATTATTATCTGCTTCACCATGTATTAGTAAAATAGGTTCATTTACTTTATGAGCATGCATAAACGGAGACATCTCAAAATATATTTCTGGAGCTTGCCAAAATGTTCTTTGCTCAGATTGAAAACCAAAAGGTGTCAAACTTCGATTATATGCTCCGCTTCTTGCAATTCCAGCCTGAAAGATATCAGAATGAGTTAATAAGTTAGCAGTCATAAATGCTCCATAAGAATGTCCACCGATTGCAATCTGATCTTTTGTCGTAATGTTTCTTTCCACCATAATATCTGCTGCAGCTTGAGCACTTGCAACTAATTGTTTTACAAAATTATCATTTGGTTCTTCATTTCCTTCGCCAATAATTGGCATAGTAGCTCCCATTAAAACTGCATATCCATACGAAAGCATAAGCATTGCTGATGATGAAGAAGATGCTGGATTTATAGTTGAAAAACGGTAGGGAGAACCAACTACCTGTGATGCAGCTTTTGAGGTTTTAAATTCTCTAGGATAAGCCCATACAAGCAGTGGAAGTGGCCCATCATCTGGTTTTCTTCCTGGTGGTAGATAAAGTGTTGCTGACAAATCAATCCCATCATCTCGTTTGTAAGTTATCATTTCTTTATAGAGACCCTTCATCTGTGGATATGGATGATCAAAAGATGTAATTGCTTTCAATGAATTATCATTGACTCCCCGAAGATAATAATTTGTTGGTTCATCTTTTGATTCACGCCTCGTAATTATTAAACGATTTTTCTTATCCATAAGAGTAACTGCACTTTCGTAATAAGGCGCAACGCATCTCCATAATCGTTTTGATTTGTTTGTCTGTAAATCAAATTCATCTACAAATGGCATATCACCTTCTGGTGAAGCTCCATTACCAGACATAAATATTTTTCTTCCATTCTCATCTAATATTAATACGGATCTTCCAAAATCATTTGTTTCTCTCATTGGAAAACCTGGATCATTATATCTGTCTTCATATGATCTATCAATTATTTTTCTATTTTTTCCGTTAGATGGATTGACGTGCCAGGTTGTAGTACGTCTCTCTGTCCACTTTCTTGCTGAAACTAAAGCAGTTTTTTCATCACCCCAGTAAATGCTTGAATATCTTAGCTCAAGTTTAATTAGCTCTTTTGGATTACCATTAAATGGACTATTTAGCGTAAATACCTTATCTCTGTACGAAACTTTTTTTCTAGGATTCCCATCATCTAATGCTTCAACATAATATATCGTTGAACCTTTATCTGAACGCCAACCAAATGATCTAGATCCAGTTATAACTGCATCTCTACCAATGGGAACAGTTTCTGCAAGTGGAACATCTCGTAGTGTATGGACAAGTTTCCCATCTTTATTAAGAATTTCAACAAGAAATGGGAATCTATATACAGAAACTAAATATGAAAATGGCCTATGAATAGTTTCTTTTAAAATATATTTACCATCTGGAGATGGCTCAGCTCTACGAATAATTCCTGGACGACCAATTTTTTTTATTTTACCTGCCAGGTTTACTTTGATCAATTGAGAACGCATATAGTACTCAAATAATTTTTCATCACTCGTATTAGTTAACAAATCTTGATAAGTTCTAACAGGCGCGACTGTCCCCAAGTTTTCTTGAATCACTGGCGCTTCAGGGACTGTTGAAGGTTGAGGAGGGTCCCCTCTATTTTCCATAACTGTTTTAACTATTAATTCTTTACTATTTGATAACCAATAAAATGGGGTGCCATAAATAGCATTTAAAGCTGATTTAAATAATAATTTTGCTTTGGCATTATTTACATTAACAACATACAAATTAATTCTATTACCTTTAGTAATTGCCATGGCTATATTTTTTCCATCAGGTGACCAACTTATATTTGATATTCTCCCATCTCGAGGCAATCCCTTCACCTTCTTTTGTTTGCCAGATTTTAAATTTTGGATTGTTAGACCAGTGTAATAACTGGCTCTACTTCTACCATTGGTAATGGGGTTTATTCGTAGCCCTGCTAATCTTAATTCAGGTTGAGATAGTTCTTCAATTGAAGTCAAAGTAGAACGTTCCATTATTAATAATTGATTTTTGTCAGGTGATATGCTAATGCCCGGAAGTGCAGGAGCATCAACAATGTCAGCTATCGCTTTTGGAGGCATTTTATAATCATTTCCTCCAATGACAAATACATTGATTAAAAAATAAATTATTATTTTGGCCTTTACTCTATTTCTCATAATTGTCTCCTTAGTAATTCCATTTCATTAAATCTTTAGGATAAGATTGAAGCATACCTTTCTCTCTGACCAATGATTCAAGATCATCTAATTCAGAAGGTAGAAAATCAGTAAAGTTTTCATTTCCATCTTCAGTTACCACTATTGTGTCTTCATATCGTAAATATAATTTTTCTTCAGGAACCCACATTTGTGGATCAACAGAAAATACATGCCCAACCTTTAAAGGACCGTATCGATAAGGGCCATCATCATGTACTGCCAACCCTACAGGATGGGATAAAACTCCACCACCTGTTCTAACCATTTTTTCTGCTGCTTTTCTATATATAGTTTTAGAAAATTTATATTTTTTCATAATAGGTTTCATTTTTTTCTCAGCTTCTTTAAGAATCTGATCAGTTGTAACACCTGGACGAATGATATCTAAAACAACGTTACGATATTCAAGAATAATTTGTAATAATTCTCTTTGCCAGGGTTCATACTTTCCATTTACAGGCCACATGCGACCTATATCACTCACGTAATAACGGAAATCTGGTGCATAATCCATAAGAACCATATCGCCACTTTTTAATTGACTATCATTCCTATAATAGTGTCCATTACTAATATTATCAGTTCCAGATGCTGTAATTGATCTATATGCCTCCATCCTAGATCCGTTAATCAAAAATATATATCGAGCTACTCCATCTAATTGATATTCCCACGCCCCAGGTTCAGTGCTTTTAATAGCTTCAATCATACCTAATCCTGCCAATTGGGAAGCTCGTCTTATTAAGGCGATTTCTCTAGTGCTTTTAACACTTCTGAGATTATCAATGATTGGAGTCAAATCTTTAACCTGATTACGACGATTTCTAGTTTTGAGCAGTTGAACTAAACGCCCTTCCCGACTAATCCTACCATCCCAAGGGTCAGCTGCAATTGATGCGTTTGCGACTTCTAATTCATAACGGCTTTGTCCTTGACCTTCAGCTGGTGTAAACATGGTATAAATTGTGATATCACTTTTTAAGTTCGGTGGAAAATTTTCTCTCATTTCATTCGTTGATAAAACATCATCTACACCAACAAGTTTTTTAATTAACTTTTTATCTTCTGCATTAAGTATCCGACCCTCACTTCTCTCTAGTCTCTCATTCTTAGGAGGCATATACAAAGTTACTTTATTATTTCTTCCATCCAACATTATGTAAGCATGGGGCGTTTCGATACCAGATAGATAATAGAATGCATTTGTCTGGCGAGGCATAATAAAACCATTTGACAGAGGAAACCCTTGAACAATTGCAACAGATTTGTTGCCAATTTGGGAAAAAACACCTTCCCATCGTTTTTTAAATTCACTGGGAGGAAAATCTATTTGATAATGCTGACTCCAAGCCAAATTGAGTAATAGTAAAAATATGATTGATCTCTTTATCATAATATCTCTCCTAAAGAATAATGTCTTTTATTTTAAAAGCTAAAAAGAAGATAGCTTTATTTTTGAATCTTAAACAATGTAGACTTAAATAAAAATTCATACTTGTTTTATAGAATCAATAGCCCTTATCATTAGTCCTTCAATTTTATTAAATATCCAATTAAATAGGGAGGATAGAATGGC
>JAYZKF010000032.1:0-2648 GCA_036163755.1 Fidelibacterota bacterium | reverse complement strand
CAATAAAACCAACCCATCATTTTTTTAATGATATTTTGGAAGTACATGATTTAATTATCAATTATTATAGTTACGGCACTAGAAACGATAAAGTGGCTTTTAAAGAATTTTTTAGCTCTGAAGGTTTAATAAGACAATACAAAATATCCGAAGCGATTGTATCTCTGAAAGAAATCAGTAATAAATATCCGGATGCATTAATTACACCATTATCTAAATTGCGACTAGCTATTCTATTTGTTGAATTTAGGGAATACGAAAAAGCATTAAGTGTTGCTTTATCTATTAATGACAGCGCTTTAAAAGATAAAGGGTTGGCGCTAGCTGGCGAAATAGAGGAAAAATTTTTAGGAAATTCAGAAAATGCTTTGAAACACTATTACCGTCTTTTATCAGAATGTGAGTCATCACTTTTAATTGAACCTATAAGGCTTAATATTAGAAAATTATCCAAACCAAATGAGAGTTAAATGAGAACTATTCTAATTTTTATATTTTTTTCCCAATTTGGATTCCCCCAAAAGATTTTAATTCCTATGGATCAATCTCAAAAAAATCATTTAAAGGCTTATGGTGCAGCTTTTTGGACTCTAGAACAAGAAATTAATGTTGAATGGATACTAAATTATAGAGGTGGTGCATTCATGATTGATAGTTATCCAGAAGTTGAAAGAGAATGCCGAGTTCGTGGCATATCATATGAAATTGTTGGTACTGAAAAAACATTAATTATTTATAATGAAGTAGAAACTAACAATATGGATGTAGTATTGCTTGAAAAAGCACCAAAAATTGCAATCTACACGCCACCAAATAAACAGCCATGGGATGATGCTGTTACTTTGGCTTTAAGTTACGCGGAAGTCCCTTATCAAACCCTATGGGATGAAGAAGTTTTTAATGGATCCTTAGAAGAATATGATTGGTTACATTTACATCATGAAGACTTTACTGGACAATATGGGAAATTCTATCGGAACTACCATACCGCAGATTGGTATATTGATCAACAAAAACAGTTTGAATCAATGGCGCAAAAATTGGGTTTTAATTCGGTACATAATCAAAAAAAAGCATTAGCTCAAATTATTAAGAACTATATTGCCAATGGAGGCTTTCTATTTGCAATGTGTTCAGCAACTGATTCCTTTGATATTGCACTTTCCGTAATAAATGTAGATGCTGTTCATTCTGTATTTGATGGATCAGGAATTGATAATAATCTAAATGATAAAATCGATTATAATAACTCTCTGGCATTTACAAATTTTGAGATAATTACTGACCCAATGGTATACGAATATTCTGATATTGATTATCCGCAAAGTAATAATGTTGTAGTAAGGGGAGCTGAAGCAGATTATTTCTCTTTATTTGAGTTTTCTGCTAAATATGACCCTGTACCAACTATGTTAACACAAAATCATGTACCAGTCATTAAAGGGTTTATGGGACAAACCACGGGTTTTAATAGGGAAAGAATCAAAAAACATGTACTAATAATGGGAGAAGATCGAACTACTCCCCAAGTTAAATATATTCATGGTAACCATGGACAAGGAACCTTTACTTTTTTGGGAGGTCACGACCCTGAAGACTATCAACATTTTGTTGGAGATCCTCAAACTGATTTATCACTTCATCAAAATTCTCCGGGTTATAGACTGATTTTAAATAATATACTTTTCCCTGCTGCCCGAAAAAAGGAACGGAAAACCTAAATTGAATCTGCGGATTGTATCCGGTGATCTGAAGAAAGCTTTTAACCTATCTAAACAGATCGGCGAGTTTGAGAATCCTTATAGTATAGATGAATATGAAAAACGGTTAAAGGATTCTAGTTTAATTCTTACGGGAGAAATTGAAGAAAAAGTGGTAGGCTTTAAGGTGGGTTATGACCGATACAACGATGGATCATTTTACAGCTGGATGGGTGGCGTTTTGCTGGATTACAGGCGTAAGGATGTTGCTTCAGAATTGGCAGTTTTTCAGGAAAAATGGGCAATAAATAATGGCTATAAATCAATTAAGTTAAAAACACGTAATAAACATGAAGGTATGCTCGCATTTGCTATTGAAAGAGGATTCAAAATACTGCATTATGAACCGCATAAAGATATTTGTGAAGTAAGAATCTGGATGGAAAAAATTCTCTAAGATGTGGTATCAAACAGAGATTACACTGCCACCTTTTGAGAGAGGATTTCATATTATTACGGAGGTAGTATTGAAGGGAATTAGGGAAATTGAAAATATAAAATTGGGAACCCTCCAGATTTTCATAAAACATACATCTGCTTCCTTAACTATAAATGAAGATGCAGATCCAACGGTAAGGTCAGATTTCGAGTCGCATTTTAATATTACTGTTCCAGAAAATGCTCCCTATTATAAACACACTATAGAAGGATCTGATGATATGCCGGCACATCTAAAAGCATCTATTTTAGGCACTACTTTAAATATTCCTGTTTCAGATGGAAGATTAAACCTAGGTACTTGGCAAGGTATTTACTTATGCGAACATCGTAACAATAAGCCAATCAGAAAAATAATTTTAACATTAAACGGAAAGCAATATTAACAGGATTAAAATAATTGTTGATGTCTTCTAAGCATACAATCATTCATAACAAATAATAATCCTG
>JAYZKF010000031.1:0-8822 GCA_036163755.1 Fidelibacterota bacterium | reverse complement strand
TTTTTCTCTAAAATAATTGAATCGTACAAGATGATTCCCATACCTATCGTAACATAGGAATCAGCAAAATTGAAAACATACCAATGGAGATCACCGATCATAAAGTCAAGGAAGTCAACTACTTCTCCTAAAAATAATCTATCAATAAGATTGCCAATTGCTCCAGCTAGAATCATGGCAACGCCGGATCTAATTAAAATACTTTCATATCTAATTGTCCAAAGGTAATAAAATAAAATTATTGTGAGAATAATTGAAATAGCAGAAAATATGTATATACCAAATGGAAAATTAATTCCAAAGGCCATGCCATCATTAGTAATATATGTTAAATGAAAAAATCCAGGAATAACTGTAATTGATTCATATAGTGTCATCGTCGAACGAATTACAGTTTTTGAGATCTGGTCTGCTAGTACCATAATAGCACTGGCAAACAAAATTTTCATGCTAGACCAAGCTTTTCTTTTTCTTTACAACCAACACACTTATTTGCATTTGGGACCTCCATCATCCTTTCTTCAGGAATAAGGTCATCACAAATTACACAAACTCCAAATGTCCCTTCTGCAATTCTTTCTAATGCTATTTCTAAATTTTTAAAATAATCACTCCCTCGGTTCATGAGCATAAAATTTTTCTCTTGTTCATGAGAATCAGTCCCCGCGTCAGCCATATGTACACTATAAATTGAATCTGGCGTTACTCCACCCTGTTTATTTGAAGCAGAACTCAAACCTTCTCTTATAGTATCAACTTCATCTGAGACTGAACCCATTTTCGCTTCAATCGCTTTTTTAAATTTTTGGAGTTTTGTTTTTGAATATTTATTGGCCATATGGAATACTCCTTTCAAATATTAACACGCTCTAAGCCAAATTTAACTTCTTCACCATCTATAACAAACTTATCTGAGAAATCACCTTTATTAAACTCATAATAAATTTCCGTCGCTAGAACTTCATTCTTAAATAATGTCTCGAACGCACAAATTGCATCTTTAATAGTATTATTTATATTCATATAAATTTTTATTCGATCTTCGACGGCGAAGTTAGCATTTTTTCGCATAGTTTGCACTTGTCTTATGATATCCCTCACATGACCTTCCATAATTAAATTATTGTCAAGTTTTAATGTAATCCCAACAGTGATGTTATCATCACCATTAGATGAAAGTCCATCATTTGAAATATTTTCAATTAGCAAATCTTCTCTAAGCAAAAACACAGATTTCTCTCCAAGCTCTAACTTATACTTTTTATTTTTTCTAATTTCTTTAAGAATTTCCATACCATCAATATCATTTAAGTTCTTTCGAATTAAGCCGAGATCTTTACCAAATTTTTGACCCAAAAGTGGCAAATTAGGCTTTACATCATACTTAATAAGTTCAGATTCAGATTCTACTCTAATTAGAGCTTTTACATTTAACTCATCTAGTACTATACTTTGCTGATCAATTATAAATTCTGCTATACTATCATCATGTATATGAAATGAAAGTTTTGATAAGGGTTGCCTGATCTTAATATTTGCCTTATTTCTAGATGAACGACCATATTCTACTAGTTTTCTTAGTGCATCTATTTTTGTGATCAAATCACTATCTATCTTAGATTCATCTGGCTTTGGATAATCACAAAGATGTATGCTCTCTGGAGCATTCTCATCCAGATTGCAAACTAAGTTTTGATAAATATTTTCAGTTACAAAAGGAAGCACAGGAGACAATACTTTAATTGATGACACCAATACCTCATAAAGTACCTGATAAGCGGCTTTTTTATCATTATCATCCTCACTTTTCCAAAATCTCCTACGACTTCTACGAATATACCAATTAGATAATTCATCTAAAAAAACCTCAAACTTTTTCATTAGCTTATCTGCACGAAACTCGTCAAGTGACTCTTGACTATCCTTTATAAATGAATGGAGTTTGGATAAAATCCATTTATCCATTAATTGAAAGTCGTCTTCTGAAATTTTATCTTTTTTAGGATCAAATCCATCAACAGCTGCATAAGTAGCAAAGAATGAATATGAATTCCATAATTGAATTAGTTTTTTTCGGACCTCATTACCATTCTCATATCCGAATAACAAATTGTGTTCCGGATTTTGAGAACTGTACATCCATCTCATTACGTCAACACCCATCTTTTCTGATGCATCATCAAACCATATGGTATTGCCCCATGATTTATGCATATCTCTCCCATCTTCTGCCTTTACAAGAGCGTGCCCCAATAAATTTCTAAATGGTGCTTTTTCCTCCATCATAGCTGACATTGCTAATAAAGAATAAAACCAATTCCTAAACTGACCTGGAAATGATTCGACCACAAATTCAGCAGGAAACCAACTATTCCAATATTCTTTGTCTTTATTGTAGTTTAATGTTGAAAAAGGTACAATCCCAGCATCTAGCCATGGATTTCCAACATCTTCAATGCGGGTTCCTACTAACCCAGATTCAGGGTGTTTAATTTTTACTTTATCAATCCACGGTCTATGGGGGCTTTCCCCTTCAAATTCTTCCCAACCTTCACAAGCCAAATCTTTTAGTTCTTCTTTTGAACCAACAACATAAAACGAGCCATCATCAAATGTCCAAATTGGCAATGCTAATCCCCAAAACCGTTTCTTGGATATCATCCAATCTCCCATATTATCAAGCCATTCATGCTCACGCTCTTGCCCCCATGTAGGAATCCAGTTAATATCATCAACAATTTTCTTTATCTTTTTTCGCCAGTCCATATTGATATACCACTCATCTACTAATCGAAAAACTAATTCATCACCTGAACGCCAACAATGAGGATAGATATGAGGATAATCTTCAACATGAAGAAGCAAACCTCGTTCTTTTAAATCTTCTAAAATTAAATCTACAGTTTCAGGATCGGTTGCTTTTTTTCCTTTTAACCAATCAAATTTTTCTGTGAATTTTGATTCTTCATCTAATGGAGCAATATTAACGAACCCTAACTTTTCACCAATTTTATGATCGATATCTCCACACCCAGGGGCCATATGAACAATACCAGTACCCTCACCGGCAACTACAATATCATTCCCCATATTATCTTTGCCCGGATTAACAACTTGGTGTTGAGTTTTCCCTTTCATACCTGCTTCAGCTAGGTCGTCATCGCTGTAGGGATATCCCCCCAATTCAGATTGGGCATCAAGATGATCAAAAGGGCCTTCATAAGTCCAACCAACCATATCTTTACCTTTAAGCGTAGATAATATTTCATACCCTCCACGCTCTTTAAATATTTGAGATATAGTTTTCAATTTAGGAATACCATCAATCCACTGCTTCTTTTCCTTAAACTGCTTATCTAATCTTTTAAATTCCAAATTTTCTTTGGCAAAATAATATATTGAATCATCATTAGTCTTTATTTGAACATAATCAAGATTTTCATTTACACCAGCAATAACATTCGAGGTTAATGTCCATGGCGTTGTTGTCCAGATAAGTAGATATTCATTTTTTCTATCTTTTATTGGAAAACGCACAAAAACTGCTTTATGAGATACAAGTTTTCTTCCCTCAATAATTTCCATTTGAGAGTATGATGTACCAGACCTCCCTGACCAAGGGACTACATCTGAACCACGGTAAATTTTATTTTCATCAAATAATTTTTTTAAAAATCCCCAAATTGTATAATTATTTTCATCTGACATAGTAAAATAGGAATTTTCCCAATCCATCCAATAACCTAATCTCTTAGATTGATCAGTTTGAATCTTTGAGTATTTATATACTCTTTCTTTACACATATTTACAAATTTCTCGATTCCAAACTTTTCTACATCCTTTTTTGATTTAAATCCCAATTCTTTTTCTACTTCTACCTCAACCCAAAGTCCCTGGCAATCAAAGCCTTGTTGATAACGGAGTTCATAACCATTCATTGCCTTATATCGATTGAAAATATCTTTAAGCGTGCGCCCCCATGCATGGTGAACGCCCATAGGATTATTAGCAGTTATTGGGCCATCGATAAATGACCATTTAGGATTTCCTGAATTTGCATCACGTCTTTTCTGAAAAATATCATTCTTTTCCCAGAAATCAAGAACGCTATGCTCTATCTCAACAAAATCTACTTGTGGGTTTACCCTTTGAATCATAATTATGCTTTTTCTCTAATATGTAGCGGTGGAAAATTAGGCTTCTCACCGTCAGAGAACAAAGGGTAAAACTGAATTATGTCAGTAAGATGTAATTAGAAAATATGTTAATCTTCTAATTCTAAAGTTAAATAACGAGCAGCTCCATCTCGTTTTAAATGAAGCATGACCATATTTTTTCGTTTTGTTTCTTTCAGTAATTTTTGGAACTCTGCAGAAGTTCTACATTTTTTTGTCCCGACTCTTGTAATTATATCACCGATTTGAATCCCGGAATTTTCAGCAGGACTTCCAGAATGAACATCTGTAACAACTACTCCATCCTCTTTATTACTTACATCAAATTTTCTACGATTAGATCGAGTTAATTCAGCTACTTCAATTCCTAATTCATTACTTTTATTTGGTCTACTTGATGATACTAGAACATCATCACCCGGCATTTCTTCTAATTCAACTCTTAATCTTTTCTTTCGGCCATCTCTAATTACAACTAAATCATAACTTTTATTAGGCTTTGAAGAGGAAACAGTATTTCTTAAATGATCCACACTATTTATTTTCAGATCATTGAACTCAACTATAACATCACCTGTTTCAACGCCTGCTTTTTCAGCTGGTCCTTTATCCACTACATCAGCAACTAATGCACCATTACGTGTTTTAACATTTAATGCTCTGGCAGCGGTATCATCAATTGGTTGAATTTGAACTCCAATCCAAGATCTCAATACTTTACCATGGTCAATTAAATCCGACATTACTCGTTTGATCATATTTGAAGGGATTGCAAAGCCAACTCCCTTATTACTTCGATCAAAACCATTAGTAAAAATAGCCGTATTGATACCAATAAGGTTTCCCGATGAGTTTAATAAAGCTCCGCCACTGTTTCCTGGATTAATTGCCGCATCGGTTTGAATAAAATCCTCATAAACATCACCTTGAATAATATTCCCACGCCCTTTTGCAGATACAATACCAGCAGTTACAGTATGGCTCAAATTTGCAGAAAAGGGGCTACCCACTGCAATTACCCATTCTCCAACTCGGAGTTTATCAGAGTCCCCAAAATCAAGATCTTTTAATCCTTTTGCATTAATTTGAAGTACTGCTATATCTGTTTTGGGGTCTCTACCAACAATAGTTGCATCGTACTCCATTTTATCCAATAATCTAACGGTAATCTCATCCATATCCTCAACAACATGATTATTTGTAATTACATAACCCTTTCTTGAATCAACAATAACTCCAGAACCCAATGCCGTTGATTTAAATTCACGTTGGCGTGGCATGTTATAAAAAAAACGGAATAAGTCACTATCTTGAGGGAGGTTTCTATGCGATTCAGTTAAATCAACATTTTTTTCAGTTAAGACTGTAACAACTGCAGGATTTGCTTTCTCAGCAATATCTGCAAAATGGTTACTAAATTGTTTTAAAGCTGAGTTTTGCGCCTGTAAACTCCCAAAAATAGTTATTAATATGAATATTTTTTTCATTATGTCCTTTTATTTATAATGATATTTTAATGCAATTGATACCATAAGGTTCCAAATCAAATACTTTTTTGAAAACTAAATACCCATTCATTTATTTTATCTATACTAATACCATCGATTTTAGCATCTATAGTTTTATCAAACCTCAAATAAATAGGTTGTCCATAAATTGATGTAGATACTCTCAATCCAATTCCATAATCCATTACAGTACTATTATTAAAACCTTTATCTCCAACCAAAAATTTTGAACCAGTAAGTGTACCCTGATCAATAAAACCTGCTAATTCAAAGTTGATTCCTGCAATAGATTTTGATAGAAATCCCTCAAAAGTTATTGCAAATACCTGTTCTACTCCAGATAAACCTTGATTCCCAAAAGCTCTTAAATTTGCATCCCCAGGAAGATGATACTGTCCAAAAAACTCTTTATCTCCATAAAAACTGGTATTGTCTCGAAGATAACTTTTCTGATAAAGATCTCCTGAACCTGCTCCTTCAACGTTAAACCTTTCTTGAAGTGGCACACCATTTTTGTTTGACCATATTTGGCCATATATTTGTCTAAAGCGCGCGCCAAAAAGACCAACCCTCTCATCAAATGAGTTAGTTAAAACAATCCGACTAAATGACCAATCCGATGATTTTAACGGTGTGAAATCAAAACTTATTTCATTCTTAATTTTAGAAAAAATAGACTGAATTTTTGTTGAAGCTACCATTATTCTGCCATTATCATATAAGTGGGTTCGACTTGTATCTTTTACTTGATTTTCATAAAACCCAAAATTCATACGTTTTAGACCATTTACAGAATTGTTACGATCAATTTCTTTTGTCAAAATCAGCCCACTACCCCTTACGCCACGAAAATCAAATATATGATAATCAATTTGATCTATACTTTTATGAGGTCTTTTTGTCCACCCAGCTATTTTGTAGAAGGTTTCCTTTGTTTCCAGACCTACATTTAAATCAGATTCAACATACTCTAGCATACTATAAGATCTTTTGAAACGAAAACCTGGCATAAAACCATCTTTATCTAAATAATGAAGTGTTGGATGATACTGAACAACATATCTATTCCTAGGAAAATAGCGCATTCCAGGTCGGTAAAACATTGTTTCATTTGGCATGGCACTATAATCTAACGTCAGATCTAAAAAAATGTCAGTTGAAGAGAAAAAATTTAAAAACAGTGGATCAAAGACAATTTGCCAATGGCTATCTATACCTTTGTAATTATTCCGATAATCTATATCCATTGTTTGAGCATCTGGGTCTAAAGTAACATAATCTGGTTTTGAGGGCACATTATATGTGAATGTATCATTAACACGAAACTTATGATTTTCCCACCAAATTCGATGTTTGGAGCCATCTTTTAAGGTGGTTTCTATCAACTGTGGCATATCTCTATTACCATGGCGCTCAATATTTAAGGTTATATCCCAAGTATCATCGGCTTTTTGATTCTTTTTCCAATTATTAATACCGTAGTCTAAAGTTCGAGTATCATGAAGCCAAGGACGAAAAAACCAATCTAAATCTTTGCCGCTTACATCTTCCATCGCATCAATAAAGCGCTTTTCATTTGTATGTTTTAGATTCCATCGACGGTAATATTCTTGCATTCCCTTAATAAAAACTTCTTCACCTAAAATATATTTTAATTCATCTAGCATAAGCGATGGCTTTGTATATGCATTTGCTCCTGCAGCTCGAGTCCCTTTAAACATATAAGTAGAACGGCTTATGGGCTCATCTTGACCACTAGCCATAAAATTTATCATACCCCATTGAGTGTTTCCTAGGCTATTACCAAACTTCCAATACTTTTTTTGCCAATCTCTATATCGACTACCTGGTAAATCAAAACCGTGATCACCATATCTATCCATCATATACCATCGAGTTTGAAAAGAAGTAAATCCTTCATCTAACCATGCTTCTCGTACTTCATTATTCCCAATAATACCATAAAACCAGATATGACCTACTTCATGAAGTATGAGTCCTTCAGATTCACTGCCATCCATCACCAACATTGGATATTCCATTCCTCCTCCAGCCAGACGATCTGTATTGGTTACCTGTGGATAGGGATACATACCAAATTTTGTACTCAACCACTCAATTGCCCTTTCCGTTCTTGCTACTGCTTTTTTTGTCCATTTTTTCCCATTTTTTTGGTTAAACAAAGCATGAACATCTATTCCATTCCATTGACCACTTTCATAAAGAAAATTAGGCGTAGTTACCCATGCAAAATCATGAACGTCTTCTGCGTAAAAAGAAACCACCCTTCTTTCACCTGAATCATATTTTGGACGATTACTTTTGAATTCCTGAAGCCATTTAGAAAATTTTTGACTCGTATCAACTCTTACTTCTTCCCATCCAGGGTCACCTTTTGTTACTGTACCAGTAGAGCCAATAATATATCCTCTTGGAACATCCATTGTGACATCATATGTCCCAAATTCTCCATAAAACTCACCTTCGGCATGGAATGGTTCATTAAACCATCCATTCTCATCATATACCACGACACGGGGATACCATTGGGCAAAATTATATTGAGCACCTACTCGTCCTGCTCTTTCAGAGAATTCTCCAACATGCTGAGTCCAATCAAAATTAATTGTCATGGATGAACCGGGTGCCAAACCTTTAGAAAGGTTTGCTGACAATATAGTATCATCAATTTTAAATGTATCTGATAAAGTATTTCCATTTCTTATAATAAAAAAATCACTTATATCATACTTACTAAAATAACGGTCCATTCCTTTTTTAAATCGTGCTCCTCTTGAAGTACGTCCTAAACCCGCTAAATATTCTCTGTGTTTTACAGTACCTTCTTGAAATGCATTAGCATAGAGATTTAAGTAAAAGTGATATAATGTATCGGGAGAATTATTCGTATAAGTTATTTTTGATTGACCCCCTATTGTATGGGCTGAAGTATCAAGTCTAACATTCATTTTATACTGAACAAACTGTTGCCAATATTCCTCAGCAGAGAGGTTTGTAATAAGCAAAAGAATGGATATTAATAACTTTTTATGCATTAAAATCAATCAATTGAAAATGAAAAATAACCAGTAACTAAGAAGATAGATAAGGTTTCAAATCTTTATAAAAAACTTCTTC
>JAYZKF010000030.1:0-2529 GCA_036163755.1 Fidelibacterota bacterium | reverse complement strand
TGTTCTGAAGTACCAATCCCAACGTGGGCATATCTTATTTTAACAGCAGAACTATCTCAATATGTTCAAAGAATTTATTTTGGTGAATTAAGGTCTGCTGTTAAAATATTTGTAAAAGGAAAAGAATAATCTTGTCTAAAGAACGAGTCAGCTGGGAACAATATTTCATGAACATTGCAAAAGAGGTTGCAACACGATCTACCTGTGATAGAAAGCATGTAGGTGCTGTAATTGTTCGTGCTAAAACCATTTTATCAACCGGATACAATGGATCAATTAAAGGATTAGATCACTGCGATGAAGTTGGGCATGAAATGGAAAATACTCACTGTGTCCGTACTATTCATGCTGAGTCAAATGCAATAGTACAAGCTGCACGGCATGGAATTCGCATTGAAGATAGTGAAATTTTTGTTACAGCTTCTCCTTGCTATGATTGTTTTAAAATGATTGCAAATTCAGGAATTAATAAGATTTATTTTGGAGAATTTTATCGCGATGAACGAATCCGTGAACATGCTGCAAATCTTGGAGTCGAACTTATTGATCTATCTAATTGATCAAAAATAAAATTCTATTTTAGCAACACCATCTTTTTTGTTTTCACAAATTCTTTTGTTTTTAGCTGATATAGATACATCCCAGCGCTAACTGGATTTCCATAATCATTTGTTGCATTCCAAGTAATCGAATGATAACCAGCAGATATTTGCATATTATTAAATACTTTAATCTTCTGTCCTAACATATTGTAAATCGTAATTGATACATCTGAAGTTTTGGGAAGGTCAAAACGTATCGTTGTTGAAGGATTAAAGGGGTTGGGGTAATTATCATGCAGTGCAAATTCTTTAGGCAAAGTAACTGATGCATCATCTTGAAGTGCTAGCTTCGCATCATTTTTGAACGAGATTGTTGGCCATGATCTTTTTTGAGGCGCAAACCCAGACATAAAGTTATTTAAAACTGGGAAAGAACCATCAGTTATCATTTTCTCTTTGCTATAAAAAGAAACATTGTCTTCATCATCTAATCCTCCCAATGCGAAGGATATTTCACCAGATGAATCAAAATAGTGACCTACATTAAACGTTAATGGCTCATTCTCCTTGATATCAAAAACAGTATCAATTGGTGTCAATAATTCTTTATTTACAAGTCCAATATTTTGGTCACTCATCATAGACTCATTCCATCCTTTGACATTATACTTATAAAGGACAATACCACCTTTAAGTGATTTAATTTTTTCTGGAAAAATTGATAAGGTGCTTTTGTAGCTAGTATCAATAGTAGATGGAACGCTAAACCGAAGAAAAGATCTATGATTTTTCTTTACATTTAATGATTTGAATTGAATGGGATGATATACGCTATCTTGAATTGTAACATCTAATGAACGATCATTCATCGGGTATACTTTATCTTTTGTGGTAAATGTCCAGCTACCACCGGAAACTCCATCGACATAAACTGACCAATGATAGGTTACCCCAGGTCTTAAACTAACAAACATAACATTATTTGGATATTGAAAAGTTCTAGTATCTGTCAAACCTGGACCACTGATAGTAACAATAGCAGAAGTGCCACTATAATCTGTTTTCCAAGGATAGTTCCATGCAAGCCCATATTCTGGTGACACATTTTTTGCTCCATCTCTAGGTATTGGTACCGATGGGTGCTCGTAACGAAATCCGGGTATCCAATAAACAGAGTCACCATATTCATACGGCCCAATATCAGGAGCTTCACCAATATATTTTCTATTTTGACCTGAATATGAAGGTGGGTGATTAAATACTAAGTCTTGGCCATCATTAATACCTGGCACAATTTGTCCTGCATCAATTAGAGAGGATCCTTTTTTTGGACGGAAATCATAATTTTGCACAGGATCATCTTTCCAAGGATTTTCACCAAAAAGATAATCAAGTTGTTCATCTGATCTTCCGCGACCTTCAACAAAAGGATCTTCCAGTTCTAATTGTACAAAAGAATGGGAAAGTTTTCTATTATCTATAGGGAAGGATCTACCATACCAAATGCCTGATTTTTTAATTAGAAACTCCGGGTTATCAAAAATTTTGGTGGGCTCTCCTCCTGTTACATAAGGATCACCGCAGTCTGGAGAATTGCACTCCAATGACCATCCAGAAACAACATTTTTTACTTCCGTATTTATATTTCCTTTATTATTGAATTGATCTCTTCCAGAAAAATTGCTCATCAAACTATCTCTCTCGGCAGTCCCATGTACACCACAATACTTTATGTTGGTTAATGAAATATTGTGTGAGTAAGTATCGTATCCCATAATATTATATATTTTGTGCCTATCCCCTTTTAATCTATATCCTCTTTTCTGGCCAGCAGAAACCATATTATGTACTACAGCGTCATGACCTGCGCACCAACTATCAAATCTCATACCATTTGTATTTGTATTTAGAAGCCAACTATAGCGTGTCGTGGATTTTACTGTGTTACCAGTCGTTCTTTGAATTCCACCAGCATCGGTTCTCATAT
>JAYZKF010000029.1:0-5825 GCA_036163755.1 Fidelibacterota bacterium | reverse complement strand
ATTGGCCAAACCTAAAGGAAAAATACGGATATGGGGGATGGATACAACTAGATCATCATAAACAAGGTTGCGCTAAGATGATAAAAGATGGACATTTTTTTAGAGAGATAGAATCAAACTGTTGGGATCCGGAAGTACGTATTTCTGAATGCAGTAATTATAATGTTAATGTCCAAATACTTTCCACAGTTCCGATAATGTTTAGCTATTGGGCAAAGGAAAATGATGCATTGGACCTTTCAAAATTATTAAATGATCACATTGCGAGTATAGTAAATGAATATCCAAAAAAATTCGGTGGATTAGGTACTGTTCCATTGCAAAACTCTGATCTTTCAGTATCTGAATTAGAAAGATGTGTGAATACTCTTGGTCTATTTGGAGTTCAAATTGGATCTAATGTTAATGGAATGAATTTAAATGATGAAAAATTATTTCCTTTTTTTGAAGCAGCTTCAGAGCTTGGAGCATCAATTTTTATTCACCCATGGGAAATGATGGGTTCTGAAGAAATAAAACAATATTGGCTACCATGGCTGGTTGGAATGCCGGCCGAAACTAGTCGAGCAATATGTTCACTGATATTTGGGGGCGTTTTTGAAAAATTACCCAATTTAAAAATTGCTTTTGCACATGGTGGTGGTTCATTCCCCGCAACTATTGGAAGAATCCAACATGGATATAATGTGAGACCAGATTTGTGTGCTGTAGATAATCAAATTGACCCGCAATCTTATCTCGGAAAAATTTGGGTTGATAGTTTAGTCCATGATCCACTTGCCTTAAATCTTCTTATTGAAAAATTTGGTAAAGATAAAATTATGCTTGGAACTGATTATCCATTTCCATTAGGTGAATTAGAGCCAGGAAAACTAATTGAGTCCTCTGATTATGAAAAAGAAACAAAAGATATGCTATTATCTATTAACTCTCTTGATTGGCTAGGTTTGCCTCATAATTACTATGAAATTTGATATCACTAAAGATTGTGCGCATGATTTAGACAATAATGATCCCCTAAATTCGTATCGTAAAGATTTTTACTATCCAAAAACAAATAATGGCAAAGAAGGTATATACTTATGTGGTAATTCCTTAGGATTGCAGCCTAAATCTGTTAAAAAATATATAAATAAAGAATTAAATATTTGGCAGGAGAAAGGTGCTTTAGGACAACACAATCGATGGGAACATTTCCATGAGCGATTAACTGAAAAAACTGCTCGATTAGTAGGTGCAAAAAAATCAGAGGTAGTCGTTATGAATGCACTTACTGTCAATCTTCATTTGCTGATGATATCATTTTATCAACCAACAGATAAGCGAAATAAGATTATTGTAGAATCTGGCGCATTTCCCTCAGACCAATATGCGATTGATTCTCAAGTTAAACTTCACGGCCTAGATCCCAAAAATACAATAATAGAATTAAATCCTCGAGAAAGTGAATATTATCATAGAACAAATGATATAATTAAGACTATTAATAATTGTGGTGATGAACTGTCTATGGTGCTTTTAGGTGGAGTAAACTATTATACAGGACAAGCATTTGATTTAGAAACTATAACTCGCGAGGCACACTCAGTTGGGGCAGTTGCTGGATTTGACTTAGCACATGCTGCTGGGAATCTTATATTAAATCTACATAAATGGAATATTGATTTTGCTGCATGGTGTAGCTATAAATATTTATGTGCAGGGCCTGGTGCACCTTCAGGAATATTTATTCATGAAAAACATCACGACTGGAGGGGGCCTAGGCTTGAAGGTTGGTGGGGAAACGACAAGTCAACGCGATTTGAAATGAATCGTGATTTTAAACCTATTAACACAACTGAAGGATGGCAAATTAGCAATGCACCAGTTTTCGGTATGGCTCCATTAATTGCATCAATGGATATTTTTGATCAAGTTGGAATGGTTGAAATAAACAATAAAGGTCAAAAGATTTCAAATTATCTATCTTATCTAATTACAGAAAAACTACCACAAGTTAAAATTATAACACCGGATGAGCATGGATGTCAACTTTCACTTATAGTGCCAAATGGTCAGTCTGTTTTTAATAAATTATCTCAAAGGGGTATAGTGTGCGATTGGCGTGAGCCAGATGTTATACGATTTGCACCCCATCCTTTGTTTAATACCTATTTAGATATATTTAACGTAGTTAAAGTTCTGCAAGACACAATTAGTAATGGTTAATAATAAAACCGTTTTAATTGGTGCTGGCCTTTCAGGTCCATTAATGGCTACATATTTAACAATGCATGGCTACAATGTAGATATTTACGAAAAACGATCTGATATGAGATTAAATAATATTTCAGCAGGAAGATCTATCAATTTGGCGCTTTCTATACGTGGAATTAGAGCACTTAAAGAAATTGGATTATATAATGAAATAAAATCATTAATGATACCAATGAAAGGTAGAATGATACATGATTTGAATGGGGAAACTAATCTTCAACCGTATGGAAAAAATAATAAAGAGGTTATATACTCTATTTCACGCGCAGAATTAAATAAAAAATTAATTACCGCTTCTGAAAATACTGGAAAAGTTCAGATTTTCTTTGAGCATGAATTAACAAATGCAGATCTTACTAATAACTCTTTAATGTTTAATAATAATATCGAAAAATCATTTGATCAAGTAATTGGATGCGACGGTTCTTCATCAGTTCTAAGGAGTGAAATCATAGATAAAACAAATGCTATTTTTACTAAAAAACCACTTGGGCATGCATACAAAGAATTAACAATTCCTTCATTGTCTAATGGGTTCGCAATTGAACCCAATGCATTGCACATTTGGCCTCGTGGAAAATTTATGCTTATTGCTCTTCCAAATATGGATAAGTCATTCACTTGTACTTTATTCATGCCGATAAAGGGAGATACTAGCTTTCAAACGTTAAAATCTCATAATGATGTAACTAGTTTATTTAAAACGTATTTTCCAGATGTCTTGAAATTTATACCAAACCTGCATGATGAGTTTTTGGAAAATCCCGTTGGTGAGCTTGCTACAATATATTTAAATCCATGGCATTATAAAGAAAAAACAGTTTTAATCGGAGACGCTGCTCATGCAATTGTCCCTTTTTTTGGACAAGGAATGAATGCTTCATTCCAAGATTGCACAGTATTAAATCAATTGATTGGACATTACGGTAATAATTGGAATAAGATTTTTTCTAAATTTTCTAAAAAACATATTGTCAATGGTCACGCAATTGCAGATATGGCCATTGAAAACTATGAGGAAATGCGTGATTCAGTAAACAAATCAACTTATCAAGCACAAAGAAAATTAGAGTTTACGCTTGAACAAGAATTTCCAAATAAATTTATTCCAAGATATTCAATGGTTTCTTTTAGTGAAAGGCCATATTCTGAAGTTTATGAAACAGGTGAGAAGCAATATGAATTATTAAATAAACTTTTAGAAGCTGATCCTACTGGTGAAACAATAGATGTCGCTATAGTTAATAAGTTTTTTAATTAGCTATGTGCGCCCGGGAGGATTCGAACCCCCGGCCTTTAGAACCGGAATCTAACGCTCTATCCAGCTGAGCTACGGGCGCAAACAAAATATAAATTAAAACTTTCTTTATAAATATTATAACCAAACTATTCCTTAAGGTGTAAATTTTAATATGAATCCTATCATTATTTATACTTGCATTAATAATAAAGATAATGCTAAGACTTTAGCCGAAAAAATTATAAATAACAATCTAGCCGCATGTGTTAATATTATTCCAATTGAACAATCGGTTTATCTTTGGAATGGGAAACTTGAATCTGAATCTGAATTTCAACTTATGATAAAGACAGATATTGAATATAAATCTTCTCTTGAAAAACTTATTAAAGATAATCACCCTTATGAATTGCCTGAAATAATAGTAATAAATATAGATGATGGAAGTAATGAATATCTTAATTGGATTAATAATAATCTAAAAACAAAGGATGATGATAATTGATCGAAAATAGAGGGTTGCAATATATATTATACTTTACAGCTCTAGTTGTTATTGGCTCAACAGGGTTTTATATAATAGAAGGTGAAAACTGGTCTATTATAGATAGTATATATATGACAATAATCACTATTTCAACAGTTGGCTTCGGAGAAGTGCATGTATTAAGCCAATATGGAAAAATTTGGGCTATAATCGTAATTATTTTTGGAGTGGGTGGATTTGCATCAATTATTTATGAACTAGGCAATGAGCTTATACAATTAAAAAATTATCGGAGTAGAACAATGCGAAATAAAATTTCGAAATTAGAACAACATTATATTATATGTGGATATGGAAGAATGGGAGCTGTAATTGCAACTGAATTACACAAAAAGCACATACCATTTGTTATAATTGACATTAATGATACTAAAATAGCTAAAATTGAAGAAATGAACTACATCTACATACATGATGATGCAACAATGGATGATACTTTAATAGATGCTGGAAT
This sequence comes from Fidelibacterota bacterium, assembly GCA_036163755.1. Taxonomy (GTDB): domain Bacteria; phylum Fidelibacterota; class Marinisomatia; order Marinisomatales; family TCS55. The sequence goes on along the minus strand of JAYZKF010000029.1, from coordinate 1,328 downwards.
AAAATACTGCAAAGGTATTGTAGTTGTTCTTGATAATGATCAAGATAATTTATTTGTAACTATGTCTGCTAGAAATCTCAATAATGAAGCATATATTATTAGTAGATGTGCAGTAAGAGAAACCGGAAACAAATTAACGAGAGCTGGCGCAAATAAAGTCGTTAATCCATATACAACTGGTGGTCATCGTATGTCCGAGTTATTAATCAAACCTTATGTAGATGATACTGTAACTATTGAAAGCCTTGAAAATATAACCATAGATTATTCACTTGAGGAATTTTCAATAGAAAAGATTGACTCCATAAAAAATAAAACTGTCTCAAAATCTAATATAAGAAAAGACTATGGTTTGCTTGTTGTTGGCATTGTTGATAAAGATGGCAATACAATACTTAATCCTGGACCCAATGAGCTACTTAAACCTGATTCAAAGGTAATTTTAATAGGATCTAGTGATCAATTGTCATTATTCGAGGAAAAAGCCATAAATGATCTATAACATATCTTATGTATAATAAGTGATATATGTAATTATACCCTGCTTAGATATGTTTATGATAATTGATAATAAACATTATTTAATGACTATATTTAAAATCTTTTCTTTAATGTATATCTCTTTAACGATTTCACTGTTTTTTAAATAAGTAAAAACTTTAGGATCAGCTTTTGCCTTAGTTATTACATCATCCTCAGTTTGATTTCGAGATATTTCAATTTCTGATCGTCTTTTTCCATTTATTTGAACTGCAATTGTAATAATATCTTGTTGTGCTACATTTTTATCATAACTTGGCCACTTTTGATAAGATAATTCATCAGTTTCACCAATTAATTCCCATAATTCCTGTGCTAAATGTGGCATAAATGGATTTATTAGTATGATAAATGTTTTAACCAATTCAATATTAATCTTATCAAGTTTTTGTATATGATTTGTAAATATCATGAATTCGGATACACATGTATTAAAATGGAGATTTTCTAAATTTTCTGATACTTTCATAATCATCTGATGAAAGATTTGATTTGTTTCTTTATCAGATTCTTCATGAGATATATGATCTGATAATTCACCTGCGTCATCAACCAAAATAGACCATAGTTTTTTTATAAATCTAGAGCATCCTTGCAATCCTGTCGTACTCCAAGGTTTTCCCTTATCTAAAGGTCCCATGAACATTTCATAGATCCTTAGTGAATCCGACCCATAGATATCAACTGTTTCATCTGGATTAATTACATTTCCACGTGATTTACTCATTTTTGTACCATCCGACCCAAGTATCATTCCTTGATTAAATAATTTTTTGAATGGCTCTTTT
>JAYZKF010000028.1:0-4337 GCA_036163755.1 Fidelibacterota bacterium | reverse complement strand
AACAAAAACATCAAATACATCATTGGAAGCAAGGTTCTTTCGTATGATTTTGCTCCTTGAATATTTATGAATACAAATATCCAAATAAGCGCTAACGCAATTCCTACGCGAAAAAATGGCAACTCCAACAAGAGTGATATTTCAACCCATCCTAAACCTGATATAACATCGCGAATAAATGAAACACAAATATATGCAATTACTCCAATCACTACAGACAAACCAAACCATTGAGAAAAACTTGCGATAAATCCTAAATAAGGATTTAGACCTCTACTAGCATAAATATAACTCCCTCCTGCCCTAGGCATTGCAGATGAAAGTATACCATAAGCTAATGCTGCAAAAAGAGCTGGAATCATTGCAAACATGAATGCTGGTAAGACATAAGAACCAATTCCGGGTACATTTTTCTGAATCATAAATGGAACAACATTAATAGATGCTCCAAGCATAGAACAAATTCCTGTTGCCATTAAGGTAACCAATCCAAGATCTCTTTTTAGTTTATTTCGATTATTAACCATTTATTGTATTAACCTGATTCAATTATATAATGCCACTGGTTAGTTTTTAGATCAAATAAATTCTGATTTTTACCAGAGCCAGGCCAATAAATTTTAATTTTATTTATTTGACTATTTTTCCCAATTCCTATCATTTGTTTCAATGGATTGCCACCAAAACTGCCGCCACTCGAAACCGTTCTATAAATTGATTCACCATTATCTAATACAATCTCAATTCGTGCACCAATAGCTAAAGAATTTGATTTTGATCCATGCAAAGATATTCCTATCCAATTATTTATCCAATTTCCTGGATTCTCGTAAAGTATGTTTTGATAAACACTTCCTTCATATGCTCCACCCATAACCGCGTGTACATCTTGATCTCCATCTCCATCTATATCTGCAAATGATACTCCATGACCTTTTTGAAGGTGCCCAAATCGACCGTGGAAGGTAACATCATCAAATGATCTTCCATTATTATTAACAAACATTCTATTAGGTTGAATAGATCTATAATCCGGGTCTCCCGTTCCTAAATAAATATCAAGGAACCCATCGTTGTTGATATCTCCATAATTTGATCCCATAGTTAGTAAGGGATGATTCATGTTTGTTTCAATTGTGACATTGGTAAAAGTCCCATTTTTATTATTTTTATATAATCTTGGTGTTTCGCCTTTATTAGGTATCCCAAGATAATCCATGGCCACATGACCAGAAGAATTATCGTAACCAGAAACCCAAATATCTTCCCAACCATCATTATTGTAGTCAAAAAACCAAGCCGGGAAACTATCTATTGGTTCAAGTACACCAGCTTTTCTACCAATATCAGTAAAAGACCAATTTTCCGATTTTCCATTGTTTTGATATAATGAATTGGGCTGTCCTAGGCGAGATACAAAAATGTCTTGATCTCCATCATTATCAATATCTCCCCAAACAATTGCTTTTATGAAACCAATTATATTTAATCCAATTGATTGTGATTTTTCAGTAAAAGTACCATCGCCATTATTATGATAAAGTTCTGATGGATAAACTGGTCCGTTTGTTGTTTCATTGCCTATAAGTAGATCTAACCATCCATCATTATTATAGTCTCCCCAAGATGCCGTTTGAGTTGGGAACTCTGAATAAATATTCGCACTGATTGTTACATCAGTAAATGTTCTGTCTCCATTATTTCGTAATAATGAATTTGGTATTTTACCATCTTCTCCAAACCACCCACCGCGTAAAATAAATATATCAGCAAAACCATCATTGTTATAGTCACCGTGCACCATATTTAAACCACCAGTTATTCCAATCAAATTTGCTTTATCAGTATGATTTTTATAATTACCAGTTCCATCGTTAATAAATAATTGTATTTGATTATCTGATCCCCATGATGAAACTAGAATATCGATATCTCCATCTTGATCTAAATCTTCAGCAATTGAACCCCCTGCGAGGCTAATGTGGTCTAATCCTATATCTGATGCAATCTCATTAAACTCTGGAAATACAATAGAATCAGATGGTGAGAGTTGCGGAATAACCCATTTTTTTGGAACGTTTTCAGGGTAATCACCTCTTAACATATAAGCAAGGTTTAGTAACCATCTGTAAACAAAGTCATTAGGGTTTTCGGATAAAAGTTCACTATATATTTGTATTGCTCTGCTAGAACCAGATTTATTTCGGTGAACACCACTACCTCTAATAGGAATAATGCACGATTCCTTATTATGATCATCTAGGCAATTGATTTCTTCTCCTAGTCTTAAATTTGTAATTGCCAAGAGATCAAGTACAGAACTAATAAATTCTTTAGGCGGATCTAGCTGTAGTGAATCAATAGTGTTTAAAACCTCATCATACTGATCAATTGATTGCTGTGGGTAACCTGCATTTAACATTTCATTAGCAATAACTGCCTGATGTTGAAGCTTGGAAGCAATATTTTCATTGTAGGTTTGTTTTTGTAGCCATGCAAGCCGTCTTCGATTTGCATAGATATTGTTTTCAGGATCAGTAATTTTTGCTTTGTTTGATAGAATTTCAATCATTTTATTATGATTATGGATAGTCTGAGATTCACACCCATTTAATAAAAAGATGATAAATACAAAAAGTATCAGTTTATTTAGCGGATTCATTATATATAAGTATTTTGCCCCAAATTTAATTGGTTATTTTGTATATTTGATTGCTTTTATGATATATAAGAAGAGGTAAGTAAATGCGTAAATATAAATTGGTATTGTTATCATTGTTCCATATTTCAAGTGTATATGGACAAGAGAATTACAAATTTGAATTTGGGATGGATTCATTAATAATTAATATTGGTGAATCAAAAGAGATAACAATTAAGTTATTAGATGAAAATGGAAAACTTGCACAAAATCCATTTTATGTTTTTGGGGAACGAAAAACATTATCAGTTTCGCCTCGCATTAGTGATTCCACAGGCATTGCCAGTGTAACACTAAAAGCTCATAAGCCAGGACGTTTGAGCTTAAGTACTCGAACTATTACAGTAAAAAGAGAAGATCGTATTAGTGCAAACTTAATTATAAATGTGCCTTCGCCTCCTCTAGATCGTATTGTTTTTAACCAAAGGCCTACTAAGCTTTACTCAGGCACCTCAACACCTTTATCAGTAGAGGTTTTTGATGAGGCCGATCTAAAAAGATCAGAATTAAATGTTAAATTAACATCTAGTAATAAAGACGTTGCTGAATTTGACATTCTCGGAAATTTAGAAACAAAAAAATCAGGCAGTACTACCATTTCTGCTAGAGTTGAAAACTTAAAAGAATCATTTAAAATTAGTGTGGTTAAAAATCCTGCACGTAAAGTGACACTGTCTTTAGATAAAGAAGAAATTAGAACTGGTGACGTTATTTCTTTGAATGCAAAAGCTTTAAATAGAAGTGGTCGCATTATTAATGATATACCAATCACTTATTCTTACCTCGGTCAAGCTAACTATGGTGAGTTTGGATTACCAGCAGCAGGTTTAATAACGGATGATGGAAGGTTTGTTGCTGAAACTGCGGGTCTGTATACGCTTATTGCTTCTAGTAATGGCTATTCAGCTCAGAAAACAATTAAAGTTGTCCAAAGAGATGTAAAGAAGCAAGTAAAGTTAGTGGGGCACGGATTAATTTCGGATGTATTAACAGGTGATTTGTGGGTTTGGGCTGGTGTGGACGAGCATGAAGGAAAAGATTTTGCTGTAACAGGCACATGGGGTTCTAATGGTGAAGCCTATTTCTGGGATGTAACCGATCCTTCTAATATGACAATTATTGATACGATTACTGTCGATGCGCGAACAGTAAACGATGTAAAAATCTCAGAGGATGGTCGTGTAGGAGTAATTACAAGAGAAGGAGCCTCAAACCGAAAAAATGGATTTGTTATACTAGATGTTACGGACCCGTACAATGTAAAAATAACTGCTGAATTTAATGATGATATGACAGGTGGTGTACATAATGCTTTTATCTATGACAATCATGTTTATGCTGTTAACAATGGGCGCAAATATGATATCATTAATATTGATGACCCTTCAAATCCTTTTCGTGTAGGTGTTTTTGAATTAGACACACCGGGTCATAGTATTCATGATGTCTGGATTGAAAATGGGATTGCTTATTCTTCAAATTGGAGTGATGGGGTTGTTGCAGTTGACATTGGAGGGGCAAAATTTGATGAAGCTGATCGGTCTAAATCACAGTTTAACCCGTTGTTATCAAGAACAGGCAAAGGTAGTCCCTCAAATCCAGTAAAACTAGCTTCAATGGAAGATCCAACAGGACG
>JAYZKF010000027.1:0-33706 GCA_036163755.1 Fidelibacterota bacterium | reverse complement strand
TCATAAAGAAATTATTAGTTGTTTCTTCTATCGGTTCCAGATCTTCTCTCAGAACTATTTCTTCTATTATCTTCTAGGCGACGTTCAGTCTCAACAGGAAGATTTTCTTTTCTTCGATCTCCCGAACCTCTACGTTCACCTTTTCTTCTATCTTCCCCGCGATTACTCATGATTACCTCGTATTAAATTGAATTAATTTAGAATCTCCGCGCCTAAACCTACGTAAAATTGATAATTATTCAAATTCGAATTGAATTCCACCCCTTCCTGTCTGAGGTTGATAGTAATAATTCAATGATATTGATAAAGGGAATACAATATCAAAGAAACCACCTAAATCAAAAATAAATCCAGTTCCTATACTCATCAGTAAATTATTTGATAGATCAGTATCCATTGCATCAAAAAATAATTTACCTTGTACACGTTTCAAATAGCTCGCACCAAATAATAGTCTTCTATCTGGATAAATAAGTGGTAATCGATAAGCTATGCTTGTTTTCCAAGCATTATTAAAATAATAAGATCTATAACCGTATGGATATTTAATCCTACTAGGGAAAAAGTAATTACCTGAAACATCATTAGTTTCATAATGAGCTAATAATGAAATAAAATGATGTTTTTTAAAACCGTTTATATTTGAATTAAAGCGTGACGAAATTTGACTCCCATGCCACAATCCTCCAAATGGCATGCCACCAAAATAAAGATTAATTAACCAACCTTTTGATCGAAGGTCTCTCACTGCTACTTCATTTTGAGATATAAAAGTACCTTCAATATATGCGGGCATAATATTCCCATCTCTTTGTGGAGCTGACTTCTTATCCTGAAGTATTAAACCCTTAGGAATAGTTTCTTTTTCAAAGTTATAAAAAAGAATTGAATTTGATCTTGAAACAACTTTGGCTCCCGCATAAGTGATAAAATACTTATTATTTATTCCATTAATTTTATTGAGCCATGGAATACCAACGCTTAAATCAATCGTATTTTCATTCCATTTTTCATTAATTTTATATTTTATAGTATCTCTATAATCATCCAATTTTTGTTCATAAGGTCCATAAAGCTCACTTCTCTCAGATTTTTTTAATTTAATGTCCATGATGGGATAAAGACCTTTGTATATAAGATTTAATTGTTGTTTTGAAGTCTTTTTCTGTTGGTTATATGATATATCTGCTAAGATTGTCATTGTACCTAAAATGTTATCTGATTGAATACCTAATGTGGGATCCAATTTGGTATCAAATATATATCTGCTATGAAAATTGAAAAGATTACTGATAGGCTTATATGGTTTTATATCATAAGGACTTGATGGAACAGGTTCATCAAAAACAGGACCATCCTCTTGATCATACATAGGCTGGAAAGATCTTACGGGGTCATAAACTATTTTAGGAATAGGGGACCAGTTATTTGAATCAAGATCAACTATTGCAACTCTCTTGCCCATTAAACTATAATCACTAAAAAGCAATTCATCTGAATTGGTTATAGATGGATAATATGCACCTAATTTTCTTGAGGTAATCAAATGCTCTTCTTTCGTATCTATATTTATCGCAATTAGATTATCAATTCCTTGATAAGGTGACTCGTAAATAATGAAATTTTTATAGAATATGGGGTGTGAAATATCTTCCCAAGTCTCAGATTTAATTTTCACAAAAATTCTTTTATTAATATTATATGTATAGATTGCTCTACCTTGAAAGTTTTGAGATGTAAAAACGATTTTATTCCCATCCTTTGACCAAGATGGAAACATAATAGACCCTTGATTAGGCGCTTCAACCTGATCGATAATTTCACCATCTTCACTATCCAAAATAGTTAACAAACTATTTCGAGTTTGAGAAAATGAGACTGCAACAATTTTTTTACTATCTTTAGAAATATTAGGGTTATATAATCTTTTTTTAGATGTGATCACTTTCCTTTGGGAAGTTTTGAGATCAATGACTTCAATATTGGCCCAACTTAGTTTAGTCCATCTTTTATCTGGTTCATAAAATGACCAAACAGCCTTTTCACTATTACAATGATATCCAAAAATAGTTGATGAGAAGGGAATCTTTTCGATTATCTCTTCTTTTCCATTTTTCAATTTTATAATACTTGGAACATCAGCTATCCCTGATTTAAGTGCAAAATAAGTATTGTTGATACCTGCAGATGGAAAACTATAATTTGCAATGATATCTGGCTTTGCACTTATGAAATCAACTTTATTTTCAACAAAATCTTTAGTTTGCTTAGACCAAAGTTCATTTAAATCATAAAATGTATCGTGATGAATTTGTCTTGTTGAAGACCCAGTTAGTAATCGAATTGACCTTGATAAAGGGAATAAAGGATTTAAAGTAAGTGGCCACCGTAAAGTTTTATCAATGATTTTTGGCCAAGCATCAGCTCCATAATTTGTTTTTATGTGCGTTGTTAAAAAATATCCCAATTCATATCTGTTAGGATATACCATTTTATATGATCCAAAAAACGCTTGCTCATAATTGAATTTTTTTCCATTTAGAATTAATGATCTTGATATAATATCAAAATAGGGAACACGACCTCTCCCAGAATATGTCAATGCAGTCTCTAATCCAACTGCATCGCCTTCCCAATACCATGCGGGGAATAATAAGCCATTAAATAAAGATTGGGATGATTCTCCAAAAAGAACTTTTACTAACTTACTTGTTCCTTTATTCATATAGTTTGTCTGAACGATGTGCCTCCCTTCATGAATGGCTAGATCTCTATACCATTCATTTGTACCCATTTCTTTAGAAAGTAATGGGACATTATACCATTCAGACATCCAAGGCGCTTGAGATACGAATGCATTTGGGATTGAACTTCGGTTGCGTAAAACGACTGGAATTTTTTTATGTTTACCGGATAATGTTTTATTTATTGAAGGGTGAATATGTTCAAGAGTATTTGCGACTCGAAGTCCTTCTTGGTTTAATTCACGGGGAAAAATTACTTTATAATTTTCAGTCTTTATTTGATTCCACTTGACACTAGGAGGGTCCTGACCATAAATAATACTAAGGACTATAAAGCTAAATATAATTCTGATGATTAGTCTCACAATTTTTAAATAGGAATTTAGTACTTTAATTAAAAAGGCTCAGTTTATAACTGAGCCTTTTTTTGCTCCGGAGGAGGGACTCGAACCCCCGACCTGGTGGTTAACAGCCACTCGCTCTACCAACTGAGCTACTCCGGAATTCATTAGCATCAAAAATATAATTAAAAGTGCGGCAAATTTATAATAATTAAGTCCCCTAGACTAATATAATTACATTTCCTTTTCAGCCCTTAAAGATAGACCTTCTACAAATTGCCCATGATCTAAATGAGATGGATTAATATAGACAATACCATCTTCATTATGTGGTTTACCATATTTTGAATGTGCAGATTTCAAACCTCCAAGCCACCATCTAGCATCTTGTATATATACTAGATCGCCTGGATTAGCTTTCATTAGCTTCATATCATTACTTGAAAATCTTAATTCATCTGTATCATTTTCCTCCAATTTCCAATTAACAAGTGGGGATTCACCAACTTCTTCATTGGTTTCAGACCCTTTAAAAATAGATTTGAGTTTGTGTACATCATATACTGTCAGGCCAACCAATTCTTTAGATGAATCCGATTTTGTAAATAAGGAAACGATAACACCTACAGCTGCACATACAAAAATATTATATAGCGCTCCAATATATGAATACCCCCGACCAGGACGTAATTCTATACCATGATCAAATGGGCTTATCAATTGTGGATAAAGTTGTCCCAATATCATCAAAAAAGCACCACCCAAAAATGTTGCGATTACTGCTTGAGAAGTAAAACGCTTCCAAAAAATTCCTAAAAATACGCCTACAACTAGAGGTGGAGTGAATGTAGAATGAAACCATCCATGCGCCTCATAAATTGAATCAAATGAGTTAAAAAATGGAACTAAAATAACTGCAATGACTTTGACAGCAATAGATGTCAATCTTGCAAATTCTAATTGCTGTTTTTCAGTTTTTACCTTTTTTGATAATGGTCGATAAATATCATTCACGATGACTGCTGAAGATGCATTAACCAAAGTGTCAGCAGTAGACATTAAGGCAGCACAAAGAGCAGCTATAATAAATCCAAAAACTCCAGGAGAAGCAACAATATTTGTTACGGCAACAAATACATCATTAGCAGCTATATCTGATGGGAGTATACCAGGGGCAACATTGGTAATAGCTCGGCCAATCCAGCCCGCATTTGAAACAACAATCGCAGATATAGGAAGCACTAATAATACATTAACTGCAGCTGCTTTTCGACCCTCATTTACACTTTTTGCAGCCATGAATCTCATAATCAATCCTTGATTTAAAAATAAAAAACCTATTGATCCTGCGATGCCATCCTGCCAAAAGATACCCACAAAATTGAAATCCGGAGGATGGTTAAAATGGGCGAGGGGGAGTTTTTGCAATGGAGTCAAATTCATCCAAAAAGCACTTAACCCACTTATGCCAACCTGATTACCCAAAAATTGTATGCCAAGGAAGAATAACAGTAATCCTGCAAAAATTAGAATAAATCCTTGAAGCAAATCAGTAAAAATCACTGAAGTTTGCCCTCCAAAATGCATGTAGATAGTTGTTGCAATAGCGATCAGCACAACTGTTAACATTAAGGGGATACCATAGATGCGATATAAGGCAGTTGCTAGAGTTAAGAACTGTATTGCGATATAGCCAATCATATATAATAAAATCATCATTGTGGCTAGATATCTTGCAGTAGGATTGAATCTTCGTTCAAAATATTCGGGGATTGAACGAACTTTAGTATAATAAATAATTGGCAACCAACCGAACATGAATAAAGGCATAAAAAACCAATCATTCAAATATGTCATTGTTGAAGAAAGCCCGTATTGATAAGCCTTTGTAGAATACTTTACAAAACTATGTGAGCCTACACCTGTTGCAACTATAGATATTGTAATCAGCCACCAAGCAAATCTTCTACCTCCAAAAAAGTAATCGGTTGTTGATTTACTATATTTTCCAAAATAGGCTCCAAAACCCATTACTAAAGCAAAATAGACTAAAATGACAATTTTGTCTAACTGAGTACCAACTTCAATATTCATCATTGACTACCAATCGCTACAAAAATTAGAAAAGCATGTATAGCCGCATAAAAAAGAAACCCAAAAATTAATACCCAGACCCATTTTAAGTGCCTTTGGAATTTTATTCGCAGTGCATTGCTTCTTATTATAATTATCATTCCAATAATAAATGCAATACCACCTACACCATATAAATAGATAAATGGTAGCCATGTTTGATAAAAATCCATGATCTAACTCAATTGATCAAAACTAGTTTTTAATTCATTATAGGTTTCCAATAGACCTCCAACCATCACTTTAGTATTGCCAATTACAGGCATAAAGTTAGTATCTCCATTCCATCTAGGAACGATATGATAGTGAATATGGTCTGCAATACCAGCCCCAGCTGCTTTACCAATATTTGCACCAAAATTGAAACCTTCTGAATTCATAATTGATTGAATTATTTGCATTGATTGATTTGATAAATACATTATCTCAGCCATGCAATCTTGGCTTAAAGAGTCAGGTGTATCAACATGTTTATAGGGCGAAACCATAAGATGCCCATTATTGTAAGGATAAAGGTTCATCAAAACAAATGCCTCATTCCCTCTGAAAAGGACTAAATTATTTTGATCATCTTCTTTTTCTTTGGACTTTGTACAAAACACACACTCTTTACCTGTATGCTTTTTTGACCGAATGTATTCCATCCGCCAAGGAGCCCAAAGAATATCCAATTATGACTCTTCTTCCTGGCTAACTTTTGATTCGGCAATTACTTTTGATTCCATATCTCTTGGAACCTCTTCATAATGACTGAATTTTTCAGAATGTATTCCACGTCCTCCAGTTAAAGATCGAAGTGTAGTAGAATATTGATACATTTCAGATTGTGGAGCCTGGGCCTTAATTAATTGGAATGTTCCTTCCGCATCCATACCTATAATCTTTCCTCTTCGACTTGACATATCACCCATTACATCCCCCATGAAATCTTCAGGAACCCTAATCTCAATATCTAAAATTGGTTCAAGCAAACATGGTTGAGCTTGCATAAATGCTTCGCGAAAAGCTTGTTTACCGGCCATTTGAAATGCGATATCTTTAGAATCAACAGGATGTTGTTTGCCATCGTAAAAATCTGCTTTCACATCTACGACGCGGTAACCAGCTAATACTCCTTCAGTGCAGGCTGCATTTACACCTTTTTCAACGGAAGGGACAAAAACTCTATCAACATTTTGACCTACTAGAGAATGTACAAACTCGACACCATCGCCTCTTGATTTACTTTCAATGCGCATCCATACTTCAGCAAATTGACCTGCTCCACCGCTTTGTTTTTTATGACGATATTTTGAGGAACCCTGGCCTTTGATAGTTTCTCTATATGGAATACGAGGCTTAAATGTTTCAACATCAACATTGAATTTCCGTTTTAACCTATCAATTGAAACTTGCAAATGAAGTTCACCTTGGCCCGAAATAACAGTTTGATGTAACTCAGGATCTACATTATATATAAATGTAGAATCTTCTTCATGAATAGTCGCTAATCCTGTAGCTATCTTTTCCTCATCTCCCTTTGATTTTGATTTTAACCCTAAATGAATATTAGAGCTAGGCAACTCAACAGATGATAATTTAACCTTATTGTTTGTTCCTGTTAAGGTATTACCAGTATGTGTATTTTTTAATTTTACTACAGCTCCAATATCACCTGCATTCAATTTTGCAATGCTTGTTCGATCTTTTCCATTCATTAAAAACATTTGCCCAAAGCGTTCAGAGTTATTCAAAGTGGTATTATATAGATCTGCACCAGTTGAAACTGATCCAGAATAAACTCTAAAAAATGAAAGTTCACCTACATGTGCTTCACTAATTGTTTTAAATATATGAACCACAGGCGCATCTCCATCCAAAGAAACACTTACTTCATCGCCTGAATTCGCATCTTCTGCTTTTATACTTGATCGGTCAATAGGCGAAGAACCATATTTTGATATAAAATCCATTAATCTTGCAGCGCCAATATTTTGAGTTGATGCTGAACAAAATAATGGAATAAAAACTTGATTTTGAATTGCATGATGTAAACCTTCTCTCATCTCTTCTTCCGTTAGGCTACCTTCCTCAAAAAACTTCTCAAGTAGGCTATCATCTGATTCAGCAACATATTCAATTAACTCTTCATGCAAAGTCTTAATCTTATCTTTCCATTCTTCTGGTAAATCATCTTCAGAATATTTACCACTTCCATCTGTACTGTATGTAATAAGTTCACTTCTTAAAACATCAATAATTTGATTAAATCCAGGACCTGAATTAACTGGTAATTGCATAGGAAAAACATTGGAACCAAAATGATCTTTTGCTTGCTGCAAAACCTTTTCAAATTGAGTATGTTCTCGATCTAATCCATTAATAACTAATATTTTTGTTAGTCCATAATTATTGGCATAATTCCATACCTGCTCCGTACCAACTTCTACACCATTAACTGCATGAACCACAACAACTGCTGAATCCACTACAGCTAAAGAAGATATTGTCTCACCAATAAAATCAAGGTATCCCGGCGAATCAATTAAATTAAATTTTGTTTCATTCCATTCTAGATGAAGTGGTGATGAATGTATTGAAATTTGACGTTCATGTTCATCTTGGTGGTAATCGGAAACAGTAGTCCCCGCCTCAATCGTACCTAATCGATTAATTTCACCACTTTTTGATAACATTGCTTCCGCAAGCATAGTTTTTCCTGATCCGCCATGTCCTACGATGGCAAAATTTCGGATATTTTTAGCTGCATAATCTTTCATTTTATACCTTCTTAATTATAATGATTTGTTTTGTCTTTTTACCTCGGATAAAAAATAGTAGGCTTAATTGTAACGATTAAAAAGGTTTTATATCAAGTAAATAAATATATGTCAAAGTCAAAAAAGGCCTTGCTGTGAATTTGAAATGAATTCACGCAAGACTGGCGCAATAAACACATTGTTCAAATTTATTTTTGAAAACTCTGTTGCCAAAACATTTAATCTTTGATCAATTGGCTTCAACTTATTTAGTACAAGAAATTCTTCGTCATTAATTGAGCACATACCTCCCACAAAATCACCTTTTCCATGTACAATATTAATATTCATTTTTTCAGCGAGTTCTTCAAAGAGATTTAAAATCTTTTCTTTTTGGATCTTTTTTGTTTTAGTTATAAGAGATCCTTTTTTTTGTTCTTACTTAAATAATCAACTAATTCTTTAATGTTTTCCACTTGATCTCTTGGAATCACCAATGTTGCATCTTCTGTATTTATTACAACTAAATCACTAACACCCATTAAGGCAGTAAAATGATTATTAGATTGGATCAGATTTCTTTCTCCATCTAAAACTAAACCATCCCCTCTAATTACATTGTTATTTTTTGTTTTTGGAGAAATATCATACACGGAATTCCAAGAGCCAAGATCATTCCAATCAAATTCAGCTTCTACTACATAAATATCATCTGACTTTTCCATAATTCCATAATCTATAGATTCAGGTTTAATATTTTCCCAAATCGTATCATAATCCTGTTTCATTTGAATTTTCTTTTCAATTTCAAATAATTGGTTATCTAAATCAGGCATATGCAAAGCTAGGCGATTAAACAACGATTCTACCTTCCAAATAAACATTCCTCCGTTCCATAAAAAATCACCACTTTTAATAAATCTTTTTGCCAGTTTTTCATGTGGTTTTTCTGCAAATGTCTTTACATGGAAACCATTTAAATGATTTTTTGCATTTTTCATATCATACTGGATATATCCATAAGCAGTGGAAGGAAAAGTTGGTTTAATTCCAATGGTAACTAATGTATCATTTTTATTTGCAAGTTGAATACAAGAACGAATAGTTCTTGCAAATTTCTGAGCACCAACTATCAAGTGATCAGCTGGAAAAATGCCCATAATTGCATCTTTTTTTAGTTTTTTAATATATAAAGCTGCTAAACCAATTGCAGGTGCAGTATTCTTGCCTGACGGTTCAACAATAATGTTTTTGGATTTGATTCCTTTAATTGTTTTTTTGATTTTTGGTGCCAAATCTTTGCCTGTGATTATAAATATATCTTCGACAGATTTTAATTTTTTCATTCTATCAACAGTGATTTGCAGCATGGTTTCACTGCCAACAATATTTAATAACTGTTTAGGATTTTCTTTTCTACTCGCTGGCCAAAACCTTGTGCCACGTCCTCCAGCCATAATTACTGCATACATAAAATTATTTTTCCCCTATATCTAATTGGCCTATATCGATATCCCAATTAGCTCGGACTTTAAAAGTGTCTGAATAAGAATAAAACCATTCACTAGCTTTAAATGGAAAAACAGAACCGAAATTGTACATACCATCATTATTAATATCATCAATAATCATAAGAGTATAGGATCCCTCTGGTATTTTTTTAAACTCAAATTGATAATTGGAATTTACAATGGAATGAAAAATATCTTCTTTATTTTCGAGACTCTTTAATTCAATCAATGCGGATTTTGAATCAAAATTAATACTGCCTTTTAGGCCTCCATAACCCATTTTTTTCCCTGACTTTATATTTACATAAACAATTGAATCTTTGAAAGATTTCCCTTCAATAGGAGTTAACTCTGAAGAAAAAATTAACAGTTTATAATTTTTTTTCTCTTTCCATCCGTCAAAAGGTCTAAAAAATGTGGAGGTTGGATTAATCCATTCAAGATTTGTAACTGTAGTATCAGAGTCTGAAACCATCATAAATGAAGAATCTGAAAAATCTAAAATCGGCTTTGAAAAAATAATCGGCAACTTTGGTCCACCATCCTTATCTAATCTGATGGAGGTAGAGGATGATGGATTAATGAGTTCCAAGTTATTTGTATCAATTTTGGTAACAGTCCGAAAACTTATTTTTGCATCCTTAAGTTCAATTTGATCATTTAGTAAAACTTCATCTATAATAAAGTCCGATTTGCCCTTTGATAAAGTATCTGGTACAATCATTAAAAACTTTTTACTATCTTCTAAATCTTGTCTCAATTCAGGTACAATTATTCTTTCATTCGAATCAATCAATTTTATTCCTTTAAATATTGGTTCATTCATTTCTCGATTAAAATTAATCCATCCCCATTTTTTACCAATCCACTCCCCGTATGTTAATTTTAATTTGGGGGTTTCGCGGATTGGTCGAATGGGTATACGAGATATAATACTATCTTTCCTTATAGAATAAATTTTTTGAGGAGTTACACCATATGCCATACGTGAAGGAATTAATGCAGCTCCTGCTGCACTTCGATCTAAACCCAATAACGTATATTCACCTGGAGAAAGATATTTAAAACTAAATAGACCTGAATCATCAGCTTCAGAGATATAAAGCGGCTCAGTTACAAATATAGAATCAACAAAACCATTTGTTAACTTCCACAAATGAACAGCATAATTTTCCTCACCATATATCTGTCCTTTTATTTCTCCTTTATCAATTATATCGCCAGTACTAAATGCGATTTGAATAGATTGTTTTATCGCTACTTTTCTTTCATCTTTTAAATTTCTATTAATGGTAATAACATAAGTTTGATTGGGTAATAATTTTTCAGGAAACAAAAGAATAATCTCATCATCATTATATTTTATCTCAACTGGTGGATCTAATACCGGAGATATTTGAATTGCTGACTGAACTGATTTTTCATCAATATATTCTGAAAATTTCAATTTCACTTCACCACCTATAAATCTTAAACTGCCCTCTTCGGGATTTGATGAAATCAACTCAGGGGGGATTTTATCCTCAGGCCCTCCATCCGGCATTGACACTGCAGCACATGAATAAATAAATAATGTAATACACACTATTACAAAGGCTTGATAAAATATTTTTTTAATTATTAAATATTGCAAACTATATTAATCTGATTTTAATACTTCTAAATTTACAGGAATTTCTTTCTTAAATGTCATTTCAGTTTCCGTTATTTGTGTTGAAATACACCAAATATTTACACCATTATTTGAGGCATCAAATAATGCTTTAGAAAAAAGCGGATCTCTATTCCACATCGGAGAAAAATTTGTTGGATCATCTCTTTGACATACAAAAAGAATACCTGTTTCTATACCCTTTTTAGTTAATTCTGTTAAGGCAATAACATGCCTTGTACCTCGTTCTGTTATCGCGTCAGGGAATTGTGCCAAACCATTTTTAACATAGGTTACAGATTTAACCTCCAAGTAAAATGGAGAATCTTCATAATTATTTAATAAAAAATCAAAGCGATGGTTCCCATGAGGAATTTCAGATCGAATTAATCTATAATTTTTAAACATTGGCAAAACACTATTTTCCAAACATTCCTTAACAAATTTATTGGGTAAAGCAGAAACCAAGGATATCAACCTTCCCTCAAATCTTACCATAACTGTTGAGAATTTGGTTTTTCTTTTTAATTGATTTGATGCAGGTCTTAAAAGAACTTCTACACCGGGAATCAAAAGTTCTTTTAAACGTCCGGGGTCAGGCAAGTGAGATCGAACTATTTTTTGATTAACTTTGACTAAAGTAATAAATCGATTAGGACGTTCAATAAAAGTACCTGAAACTAATGGGCCCTTAATATTCATTTTGTTATAAAGAAATTAATATCTATAAGCATAATCTTCTTTAATATTATAGGTATAAGGAATAATATTTTGAAATAATTAAATAATCCGTATTTTCTTTTGTAAATAAACATAATTCAAGATATTATAATGAATATTGACAGCATAGACAAATTTATTTTATCAGAGCTTCAAGAGAATGCCCGAATAACTAATTCTGAGCTTTCCAAGCGGATAAAATTATCTCCATCAAGCACCTTAGAACGTGTAAAAAAACTTGAGTCGAATGGATTAATTAACCGTTACACTGCTCTATTAAATTCACAAAAAGTAGGTTGCAACTGTATAACTTTTGTTGAAGTCAAATTAGCCAGGCACGGAGAATCTCCTGTCGAAGATTTCTTTAAATCAATATCAGGAATTGAAGAAGTGCTAGAATGTCATCATATTACCGGTGAAGGAGATTTTTTATTAAAAATTGCAACGCGCGATATCCCTCATTATGATAAATTGATTTTACACAGTCTTTCAGCCATAAATAACGTCCAGCACTTAAAAACATCCGTTGTATTATCAACATTTAAGCACAAAACACAATTGCCATTATAATGCCATTAGTTCCATCCTACATTGAAAATTTAGATAATTATATTCCTGGGAAGCCAATTGAAGAAGTACAACGAAATTTGGGATTGGATCATGTTGATAAATTAGCCTCTAATGAAAATCCTATTGGCCCATCTCCCAAAGCTCTTATAGGAATAGAAAAATCTCTAAATAAACTTCATCGCTATCCTGATGCCTCTGGATATGAACTGCGAACAAAGCTTTCTAAAAAATTTGAAGTTAAAAATGATAATGTAATTTTAGGCGCTGGCAGTGAAGGCATCATGTCAACAATCATTCGAACATTTTTATTAAATGATGATGAATTAGTATCTGCAAATAATTCCTTCATTGGTTTTAGAGTCCTAGCTAATGCGTCAGGCAAAAAAATTAACTGGGTACCTATGAAAAATTATAAATATGATCTAGAGGCAATGACCAAAAAAATCAATGATAAAACAAAAATAATTTATATAGCGAACCCTGATAATCCCATGGGAACATATATAACAAAAGAGGACTTTGATGCATTTTATTCAGATGTTCCCGAAAGAACCTTGATCATTTTGGACGAGGCATATTTCGAATATGCAAAAGGAACTAATGACTATCCGGATTCTATGAACTATCGCTATGACAATGTTATTACACTACGAACTTTCTCAAAAGCTTATGGCCTTGCAGGGCTTAGAATTGGATATGGCTTTGCTCATGAAAGGCTTATCAATAATTTAATGAAAGTTAAAGAACCATTTGAGCCATCTTCAATCGCAATGGCAGCAGGCATTAGCGCAATGGATGATAATGATTTTTTGAATGAAACATTGATGCTTAATAAAGTTGGTTATGATTTTTTAAAGTCTGAATTATCTAGACTCAATATTATTACTATCCCATCCGTAACAAATTTTATTACTACTGTTTGGCCATCTCAAGAAAAGGCAACCTTAATTACAGAGACACTATTAAAACGAGGAATTATAGTTAGAAACTTATCTCCATTTGGATGGGATAATTGTATTCGCATTTCTATTGGATTTGAAGAACAAAATATTAGATTAATATCTGAATTAGAATCTATGGTTAATTTCTAGAAGCATTATGAATAGTTTTAAGATAAACTCATTTGATCACTGTGAACTCTATGTTAGCAACGCTAAACAAGCAGCTCACTATTATCAATCAGCATTAGGATTTCAACCAATTGCGTACCAAGGGTTAGAAACTGGAAATCGAAAAAAAGTAAGCTATGTTATGAAACAAAATCAGATTCGATTTGTACTTAGCTCTCCACTTATACCTGGAACAGAAATTGGACATCATATAGATAAACATGGTGATGGGGTGAAAGACATATCATTTTGCGTAGACAATACAGAAAATGCTTGGCATGAAACAACAGGGAGAGGGGCTCAAAGTGTTTCTGAACCAAAAATGATAGAAGATGAAAAAGGTGAAGCAATTATTGCAACTATCAAAACCTACGGTGATACTACCCATACTTTTGTGGAAAGAAAAAAATATAATGGTGTATTCTTACCGGGATACCAAGTTATGGATGTAGAATCTGTTGCAAGCCCAACAGGTCTTATTCATATAGATCATGTTGTTGGCAACCAACCCGATGGTGAAATGGAAAAAACTTGCAAATTTTATGAAAAAGTTTTCGGCTGGCATCGATTTTGGAGCGTAGATGATAAAGATGTCTCTACAGAGTTTTCATCTTTACGCTCAACTGTAATGGCAAACGATAATGAAATAATAAAAATGCCAATTAATGAACCTGCCGATGGATTAAAAAAATCACAGATTCAAGAATTTGTTGAATTTTATGAAGGTGCTGGGGTACAACATGTAGCCATGTCTACTCGCGATATAATTAGTACAGTAAAACAGTTAAAATCCAATGGTGTTCAATTATTAGAAACTCCTAAAACGTATTATGAAAATTTAAAAAAACGAATAGGTGATTTTGATGAAGACATTGATGAACTGGCAGAATTAGGAATATTGCTAGATGCAGATGAAAATGGATATATGTTGCAGATTTTTACTAAACCTATTCAAGATCGGCCAACACTTTTCTATGAAATTATTCAGCGAAAAGGCTCAAACAGTTTTGGAAAGGGCAATTTCAAAGCATTATTTGAATCAATTGAAAAAGAACAAGCATTACGTGGTAACCTATAAATAATAATGAAATTTTTGACTTATATAAATGAAAATAATCAAGAACCCGGTTTTGGTTTTAAATATGATGATTTGATTATAAATATTAGAAAAGCTGCTGAATGGATTCATCAAGATATAGGTGATAACAAATTTTTAACTATACCCAAAGATTTAATCACAACACTTGAGGATTGGGATAATTATTTTCCTGTATTGAAAGAAATGGAGGAAATCATTCAGACAGGCGATACTTCAAAATTTTCTAAACCAGAGTTAGAAGTAAAAATTTTACCACCTGTTATGAATCCTCCTGCTTTTCGTGATTTCTATGCTTTTGAACAACATGTGCGTTCTGCAAGAAAGCTTCGCGGATTAGATATGCACCCTGATTGGTTTAAAATAGCGATTTTCTATTTCTCCAATCCAAATTGCTGTTATGGTCATGGACAAGAAATACCATATCCTTCAAATACTACAGAACTAGACTTTGAACTTGAATTTGCAATTATTATTGGGAATGGCGGATCAAATCTAAAAGCTAATCAAGCTGAAAAAGTAATTGCTGGGTATACAATACTAAATGATTGGTCTTCAAGAAATCTCCAGCGAGAAGAAATGCCCTTAAGCTTAGGTCCTGCAAAAGGAAAAGATTTTGCTTCAAGCTTTGGACCTTATATGGTTACACCAGACGAATTAGATGATGCTTGGGACGATAATGGGAAATTACATTTAAGAATGACCTGCCATGTAAATGGAAAACTTATATCTGATGGGAATACAAATGATCTTTATCACTCTTTTGGAGATATGATTGAACGTGCCAGCATGAATACTAAGTTAATGCCAGGTGAATATATTGGTTCAGGAACAGTAGGAACAGGTTGCATTTTAGAACTCCGACCTGAGAATACTGGGGGATGGATTCAAAAAGGTGACACTGTTACATTAGAAGTAGAACGTCTGGGAAAATTAGAAAACAAAATCGTATAATCTATTATGCCTTTTTACAATAAACGTGGACAACTCCCAAATAAACGACATATTCAATTCCGTGATACTAATGGAAAACTTTATTGGGAAGAACTAATTAGTAGGCACGGCTTTAGTCATATTTATTCGAATGTTTATCATCTTTCTCCTCCCACTGCAATAAAAAAAGTAGGGGAGATTTCTTCTATCGAACTCCAGGCATGGGATCATGAACACCGACATCATCATATCCAAACTCAAAAACTTAAATCTAATGGTGATGCTATCTCATCTCGAATACATCTTTTTTATAATTCAGATACTATTATTTCAAAAGCTACTGCTTCAAAATCTATGGAAAAATTGTACCGCAATGGACACTATGATGAATGTATTTTTATTCATAGAGGTAAAGGCATTCTTAAAACTAATTTCGGGTCTCTTTCTTTAGGTCCCGGAGATTACGCAGTAATACCCCGGGGTGTCATTTGGCAATTGCAAATAGAGCAACCTATGGAGATGCTTGTTATTGAAAGCAGGAGCGCTATACAGACTCCAAAAAAATACAGAAACGAATTAGGCCAGTTGCTTGAGCATTCTCCTTTCTCTGAAAGAGACATTAAAACACCTGAGCTAGAATCAGATAGACAAGATGGACCAATCGAAGTAGAAGTACGTTTAGCAAAGGGGCTCCAATCCTATGAATATCAAAATCATCCATTTGATATTATTGGCTGGGATGGTTATTATTTTCCATGGGTCTTTAATGTCAATGATTTTATGCCAATTACTGGAAAAATACATCAACCTCCTCCAGTTCATCAGGTATTTGAGACTCAAGGTGCAGTAATATGTAATTTTGTTCCCAGGCTATTTGACTATCATGATGAGTCGATACCTGCTCCGTACGCACATAGCAACGTGGATTCAGATGAGATACTATATTATGTATCAGGTGATTTCATGAGTCGAAAAGGAGTCGAAGAGGGTTCAATCACATTTCACCCCTCTGGCCTACCTCATGGCCCTCAACCTGGAAAGATTGAAGAATCTATAGGAGTAAAAGAGGCAAATGAAATTGCAGTAATGATTGATACATTCAAACCTTTACATATGACAGCTAATTGTTCTGAGGTTGATGATAAGAGCTATCCACTTTCATGGCTAGAGAATCAATGATTATTGATCCAGCTGATCAGTCCCTAAAAGAAAATCATAAAATAATGATTGGGTCAATTGTTCCTCGACCCATTGCATTTGTTTCCACAAAATCAAATGATGGTATATTAAACCTTGCTCCTTTTTCTTATTTTAATGGTGTCTGCTCAAACCCACCAACAATAATGTTTGCACCAGCGCGACGTGGCTATGATGGACTAACAAAAGACACGCTAAATAATATTCAAAATACTAAAGAATTTGTTATTAATTTAGTTTCAGAAGAAATTTCTGAACCAATGGTTGCCTGTGCAACTGATTATGATAAAGAAATCGATGAATTTGAAATATCTGGTTTAACGCCTATCGATAGTATAAAAGTGAAACCACCGCGTGTAAAAGAATCAAAAGTAAGCTTTGAATGTAATTTGAATACAATTATTGAAATTGGCAAAGCTGAACCAGGCGCTGGATTTGTTGTTTTAGGAACTATTGTAATGTTCCATATTGATGATAAGGTTTATAAAAATGGCCATATTGATCTAGAAGCGCTAAACCCCATTGGCCGTTTGGCCGGCAATTCCTACACTCGAATTTTCGACAACTTTGATATTACCCGCCAAATAAAACCCAAATAGTATAAGTCCATTTTAAAATGCCTTCTGATCTAAAGAAGCGAATTTATCAAGCTCAATGTATTGGTAATGTGGAGCCCATTGAACATATGGTCCCCTACCCCAATCTCAGATCTTTAGTAGATGGTCAAAATATAAAATATGGAGAAAAAATGGTCTATGCTGATTTGGGTTTGACTTCAGATAAAATATATAGATTAGCACAACAAACTGCCAATTGGCTTACAGATAAAGAAGTTAAACCTAAAGATCGAATTCTCATTGATAGACTCCCTTTTCCACAAACAGAAATTTTAGCATTTGGGATTTGGACATTAGGTGGAACTATTGTAATCACAGATGATGGAAATCTAGATGAAGCTAAAAAATCAATATCTCCAGCTAAAATAATTAATATCGAGGAAAATTATTTTGAAAAAATAAAATCATTTTCAGAGAACCATGATCCAACATTCAAACCTTTACTTCAACATGAAGCTATGATTTTCTGGAATAAAGGGAAAGGGATTAGACTTAGTCATTATAATTTGTTGGTAAATGCTAATGGAGTTCAACATGCAATAGATCTTTTTGAAAATCAAACTTACCATGTTAATCTTAAACCTAATTCCACAGCATGGGTAATCCTACAGGCCATGCTTCCACTTTATTCAGGAGCACCGCTAACTTCAACTAATCCAGATATTAGTATTGGAGTCAACGATGGAGATTATAAGATATGTTTTGAATGGGATAGTTTAAAAGAAACATCGCCTCCAAGTTTATATGTTTGCAATGAGAATACAGCATTTCTATCAATAAATAAGTCGCCGTTACATTTAACCGCGTTTGATGATGATGTTAATCCCAAAAAAATTTCAGGTCACTCAGTTATGATGGGTTATGTTGATAGGAAATTGAATGAAAAAGTCTTCCTAAAAGACTCATTGAAAATCAAACAAAATTAATCGGTCGATTCAATAACTTTATCTTTGAATTCATTCTGTAATTTATATAGCTTACGTTTTGCAGAGTCAATTTCTCGCTTATAATTTTTATTATTATAAATGTTGTTTATTTCGTTTGGGTCATTTTTCAAATCATAAAACTCCCAAGCATCAATGTCATCATAAAAGTGAATAAGCTTATAGCGATCGGTTCTAATACCATAATGTTTTTTTACAAAATGCCATCCATGGGGAAATTCATAATAATGATAGTACATTGATTCACGCCATTTACTTTTCTGTTTACCACTTAAAAGATTTCTAATAGAATTTCCTTGCATAGATTTAGGCACTTTTATACCTGCATAATCAAGAAATGTAGGCGCAAAATCAAGATTAAGAATTATTTCATCCAATTTTTGTTGCCCCTTTATTTCCTTTGGGTATCGTATAACTAAGGGCATACTTAAAGATTCTTCATACATGAACCGTTTATCAAACCATCCATGCTCTCCTAAATAAAAACCTTGATCAGATGTATAGACAACAATCGTATTTTCAGACAACCCATTATTATCTAAATAATCTAAAATTTTACCAACACTTTCATCTACTGAAAGAATAGTGCCTAAATAATCCTCTAGGTAACGCTGCAATTTCCATTCAAGTAGATCTTTACCTTTAAGATTAGAATTTCGATATGCTGTACTGATTGAATCATAATATGATTCCCACAGCTTTCTTTGATCTGTATTCATCCATTCCCGATATGAGTCGCGGATCAATCCAGATACTTTTCCACTGCCCCCACTTCCTGTTTCTTCATCAATATCTTCAGGTCGCAACTTCATATCCCAGGTCAAAAACATATTTTCAATTCGCATATCAGAATCTTTCGCAGCTGAACTTCGAGAAGAATAATCATCATAGAATGTTGGAGGGATTGGGAACTTCTTATCTTTGAATGCGCCAAGATATTTCAAATTAGGCATCCAATTTCTATGAGGAGCTTTGTGATGCATCAACATAGCAAACGGTTTTTTTTGATCACGATTATCTAAAGTTTCAATAGCTAAATCAGTAATAACATCTGTAACATAGCCTAAAATATTTTTTTCACCAGATTCATCTATAATTAAAGGATTGTAATACTCACCTTGACCTTTTAGAACTTTCCAATTGTCAAATCCGGTAGGTTTACTTTTTAAATGCCATTTACCAATCATAGATGTTTCATATCCAGCTTCTTGAAGTATTTTTGGGAATGTCTCTTGCTCACCATCAAAAATCTGATTGTTATCTAAAACTCCATTCAAATGGCTATACTTTCCTGTTAATAGGACTGCACGACTAGGAGCACAAATCGAATTAGTTACGAAACTATTATTAAACTTAGCCCCCTCATTAGCAATTCGATCAATATTTGGTGTTGAAATAAGATTGCTACCATATGCGCTAATCGCAGCCTCCGAATGATCATCGCTCATAATAAAAATTATATTAGGACGCTCTGAAACCTTTGATTCACAAGATATAAAAAATGTGCTGCAAAAAATTATATATATAAACGATTTCATTCTCTATCCACTAATTAATTGATAACGATCTCATCAACAAATAGCCATCCTCTATTACCAGCTCCAGGATGCCATTCAGGGCAAAGCCCGATATTCTTTGCCTTTACTTTAACAAAACGAATTTCACGTTTAGAAAATTTATGAACAAAATCTTTTACCTTGTAAGCTGGATCCATTACAGTTTTTTCCTTAAACTTTTCAACTGAAATGAAATTAATCCCATCTTTAGATATCTGAAAATCAACTTCATTTGGGAAAAATATCCAGGCAGATTGGTTCTGCAAAAAACTGGAACTAATTTTACTTACTTCCGTCTTTACACCTAAATCAATTGTAGCATCAAAATCAACGCCATGATAACCTTGCCAATTACTATCTCTGTGATTTAGAGTCCCCCGTTTCCCATCATTTAACTTGGCATTGTATTGAGAGCTAAACTTAGTTTTAAATATTATTTTCTTACTAATTCCTTGATGGAGAATTTTTAATTCCGACAATGATCTTTCTGGGTCTAGCCTGCCTATAGGTCGTACATCAATTCCTTTAATACCTCTTAACCTATCACCAAATTTTTTTCTAGCAATATTACCAATAGCTTCAAGTTCAGTAACTATATCTGGATATTGAGATGAAATATCTTTGGATTCTGCTACGTCATTCATCAGATCATATAATTCTAAACCACTTTTTCCTGTTGCATATTTTCCTAGAACTCCTTTATATATTGCAGGATAACCATCCTTACCTGGAGTAACGCCCTCATAGGATCGATATGAATGTGGATATACTAGCTTCATTTTCCCTTTACGAACAGCAATTAGTTCACCTCCATAATAATAATAATAATCATCACGAATGATAGAATTGATATCCCCTTCTATAATTTGTTTGATACTAACTCCATCAATTGGTTTCTTTGGCAAAGGCGCACCTGTTAAATCAGCTATTGTGGGTAAAATATCAATTGTTGCAGCCAATTGATTGGAAACAATTCCCGCCGGAATTTTTCCTGGCCACCTCATAATGCAAGGAACTCTAGAGCCTCCTTCCCACATTGTTCCTTTCCCTTCTCTAAGCGGCAATGCTGAGCCTGCATGAGTTCCGTAATTAAGCCATGGTCCGTTATCACTAGTAAAAATAATCAATGTATTTTTATCCAAATTGTATTTGGATAGTGCATTTAAAATTTCTCCAACTGACCAATCAATTTCCATAATTACATCACCATACATACCCTGTTCACTTTTACCTCTAAACCGATCTGAGACCCCAAGCGGTACATGTGGCATGGAATGAGGTAGATATAAAAAGAAGGGGTTGTCCTTATTCCTAGCTATAAAATCAATAGCGTATTTTGTATAACGTATAGTTAGCTGGTCTTGGTCTTTTAGGTCGCGAATTTCTTCAATCTTATCATTACCTTCTAAAAAAGGTAACTGAGGGTAAAAGTTTTTCCGATGATATGAACCTGCAATAGGAGTACCATCATAATCAACAGGCCACATATCATTAGAATAAGGAATGCCTTTATATTCATCAAAGCCTTGCTGTAAGGGTAAAAACATTTTATGGTGTCCCAAATGCCATTTACCAAAAATACCAGTTGCATACCCTATTGACTTAAGCATTTCAGCAATGGTAATCTCATTTGGATTTAGGCCGACTCTTGCAGTATGATTATAGGCACCTCTCACACCAATACGTTGAGAATAACTACCAGTTAAAAGTGATGCTCTAGATGCACTACATACTGCCTGCGAAACTTGAAAGTCAGTAAATCTTATGCCTTCATTTGCAAGTCGATCTAAATTTGGTGTTTCAAAACCCACAGCACCATATGATCCCAAATCTGAATATCCTTGATCATCGGTAAATATAATTACAATATTTGGTGGTACGCTGTTTTGTCTTGAGCACGATTCCAAAAGAAAAGTAAGCGGAAATAAAAATAGTAGTGTAGTAAAGAATTTATTTTTCATTTTCTTTTTTTCTAACTGCGCGATGCATTTTAGCATCCTCCAATATTTTTTTTGCCATTTCTTCTGCAATATTGGGATCAATCTCTTTTTTTATACTTTTAACGCTTAATTGTTTTTTTTTCAATATCCATCCAAAATAAATTATCATCCCAACAATTAATAAGATAAAAAAATATTGAGTATATAATACCCAGTTATAATTCATGGGAGATTTTTTTCAAGGTATGCAAGCATTCGTTTCTGCATGCTTAACCAGCCTAAACGAGTTTCGATATTAATATAACGAACATTATTATTTATAGCCGCCCATGAAAGCGACCCATTATCTTTTTTTGGTGAATCCTCTTGCAAGACAACATTAAAAGGTGACTTTACTAATAATTCGAAATCTTCGCGATTAGTACACAAATAAAAATCCCGAGGATTTTGATCTTTTTTTATAGAAGTAGAATCACTGATTGGAACTTCTTTATAGATATTATATCCTTTATAATTATTATGTAGAGCTATAAGTAACCCCCCATTACTTGGGAAAATAGCATTTAAAAAACTTGGCCTATCTTTATCAATAGCATCAAGCACTTCTTGTTTTTTTTTGGGTGCCCATTGCGGATTATATTTATGGATATTTTTTTTAGCACCATAGGATGAAAATATTCTATTAGGATCAATCAAACCACCATAAAATGAAACATCCCTTAGATTATTATTTATAAAAAAACCAGTACCACCATATTTATTTAAATGATACTCCAATGCCATTCGAGCTGTCTGTTCATCGCCATGGAGCCAAATATATTTTCTATCTGATTTACCTTTTTTTACCACTTTAAACTCTATGGTATCAATTACGATATAATCATTATGTGACCAGTTGATGAAGACAGTAAGTAGAAGACTAACTATAAATTTCATACGATATAATTTAATCTAATTTTTTAATAGATATTTTTTAAAGTTGGTATCAATGATATAAATATAATAATTGTAATTTGGAACAATCAGTATTCATAATTAGTTTAAGTTTGTAATGAAGGAGAATATTATGAAAAAATATTTTTTACCTATATTTGCTATACTTCTAATTACAGGATGTAGTAATCCTCCAAGGGAGGAATCAAGTAGGATGACACTCGGGTTAGTTCAATCAGTTGTTGAAAAAGGTGTAAATCAAACTGAAATCATGAAAACTTTGGGTGCACCAAATATTATATCTAAAGATAAGCAAGGTCGTGAGACTTGGACTTACGATAGAATATCACAGGAAAGTCTAAATAAAAGCAGAGCAGGATTTGGATTTGGTGGATTATTTGGATGGTTGTGGGGTGGCACGTCAAGTAAATCAACTTCCACTCGATCAACAAAATCTCTAACGGCTATTATAACTTTTGATAATAGTAAAAATGTTATCGATTACGCATATCAAAGCTTGGAGTTCTAAATGCTAATAAGCTTGAGCCGTCCTAGAAGTCTATCAGGCCGACTCCTACATGTTATTCTAATAGCTTATCTAATTATTGGTGTATCTGGTTGCTCAAATCCACCTAGAGCTGAAAAACCTCCAACATCTGTTGTTAGAGCAATGGAAACTCGTTCCTTTAATGGTGATCTAAGAACAGTTCTTAAGGCTTCTATTAACTCACTTCAAGATATGGATTATACAATAGATGTACTTAATTCTGATATAGGATTGATTACAGCAAGTCGTACTACTGAAAATCGTAAGGCTTCTTTAACAAATGAAGAACCCAAGAATACAATGACCGATGGTGAAAAAGCTTGCCTCGCAATTGGAGCAGTTGCCATTGTTGCACTAATAGCTGCCGCGATTTTTGGAGATGATGATGAAGAAAATGATAGGAG
The DNA here is from genome assembly GCA_036163755.1 of Fidelibacterota bacterium. Lineage (GTDB taxonomy): Bacteria > Fidelibacterota > Marinisomatia > Marinisomatales > TCS55. The sequence goes on along the minus strand of JAYZKF010000027.1, from coordinate 10,022 downwards.
GGGCAGAAGAAAAGGTCGCTCTAGCCCTATAAATCTTGGTGGAGGCAGTAGAGATGATGGTCCAGATGGACCTCGTATCTACCGATACAAGGTAACAATTAGTTTAGACGAACTAAACGATAAAGAGACAAACGTACGAGTTAGTGCAAGCGGAGAAGTTGAACAGGATGGCAAAATTTTATCAACTGGCGGAATACATGAAGCTGAATTTTTTCAGAAATTTTTTGCTGGGATGAATCAAGGATTATTCTTGGATAATAATTTACCCAATAATAATTAGTTTATAATTCAGCTAACACATCTTTCGCGTGAGTTTTCACGCTTACTTTTTCATATGCTTTTTCTATTATACCTTTTTCATCAATGACATATGTATATCGGTATATACCCTCATATTCGCGCCCGTACATTTTTTTTATTCCCCAAGCACCATAATCTTTTAATATAGTTTTATTTTCATCGCTCAATATTGGAAAATCAAAACTTTCTTTATCGCAAAAGTTTTTTTGCCTCTTAATCGAATCTGCACTCATGCCTAAAACAACTACATTTTTTTTCTTAAAATTTTTGAGTTCATCACGGAACCCCTGACCTTCAATTGTTCATCCAGGGGTACTTGCTTTGGGGAAAAACCATAGCACAACTTTATTACCTGAAAAATCACTAAGCGATATATCATTTCCATTTTGATCTGGCAAAATAAAATCAGGTGCCTTTTGTCCTACTTCTAGCATTATTTCTCCTTTTTCAATTCTATTGTTGTCCAGCGAATTCTATCATCATTTTTCAAAAGCATATTATAAACTGTTTTTAGCCCTTGTTTCTGCCCATTCCATATCAAAGTATCAAATGCTTCTTCAAAATCTAACCATTTATAATCTATATGTTCATCTGATAAAGTTACATCTTTTGAATCAACTTCAATTCCAAATACAGGTACAAGGTTCATCCTATCTTTATGTTTTTCATAAAAGCGACTCACGTGGTCGGCAACAAACATTTTTTTTGGAGCAAGTCCCGTTTCTTCCTTTAATTCTCGAACTGCCGTTTCCCAAGCTTTTTCATCTTTCTCAATTTTTCCTGCAACACCTTGCCAAAGATGTTCATATAATTTATTCTTATTTCTTTTCAATAAAAGAAATTCTACTTCTTTAGCTTTTTGGAAATAGACATAACAATCCACAACTCGTACTTTTAGATTAGCCATATCCTATTTTAAAAAGATCATTTTTTTTGTCATAATTTTATATTTTGTTTCAAGACGTGCAAAATATATACCAGCTGGAACAGTCATACCCAGGTCATTTCTACCATTCCATATTAGCTTATTTGTTTTAGGCATACCATTAATTAGTTTAGCTATTTTTCGGCCATGAATATCAATTATATCTAAGGAAATAAAATCAGTTTCTTTTACATTGAATTCAATAATGGTTGATGGATTAAATGGATTAGGATAATTAATTATCATTTCGAAATCCTCAGGTGGATTCTTAACAGCTGCATATGGAGCGTTGAAATCATTATTATTTCTTGGCATTATTTTGTATTCACCATAAGTATAATGAACAATTCCTGTTATACTTTTATAATGTGTCCCTAATTCAGGTTGAGGCCAATCACCAACAAATAAATAATTATCAACAATTACAGAACCCGTTATATCAGATGCAATCCATCTTCCATCCTTATCAGAAGTTTTTGATACTACTAAATTAATTAATCTTACAAGCATACCTTCGTAGGGTTCAGCCCATTCTGAACATGATCCAGAAACTAATTTAGCTTCCAATTGAACAGGCTCAATTGCATTATCTGAAGATAAAATTGTAGTTGATGAAATATTTTTCATTTCTGTCATTCCATAGTATTCTGCAATATCCCCCTTTAGTGTAATCATGTCACCAACATCTGGAGAATTATATCCTTCATTTATATAAATAAACATACCTGCCCATTTTCTCTTATCTGGATCTTGAAAAAAGAAATTAGGGTAATCTTTATCTGGGCGTACAGCAGTTACAATACCTGTTACTTCAACATTTTGACCCTCAAACTCTGAAGGGTAACAATCATCCCCTGAACCTCTTTCTCTAGAAAATTGAATATCATATGGCGTATATCCTCCTTTGATTTCAATTTTCACATTAACATAATCCGTCGATGATTCACCTTCATTATCAGTTACTTTTAATTGAAAAACAAAATTTGATGTTCGATTGATTTCAGGAACAATAAACTTTGCTATTATAGATTCACTGTTTTCAATTACTACAGAAGGTCCTGAAAGCTGACTCCAATTGTAACTAACTATGGATCCATTAGGATCATAACTTTTTGATCCATTCAATAAAATTGTATCTCCAATGCTAGCTACAAAATCTCCCCCAGCATGTGCAACAGGACTCGTCGTAGATTTAGTTGTAAATACTACTTTTGCAATAACAGGATAGTGATCCGAAGCCAAATAAAGGGCTTCTGCAATGCTATCTGGAACAGAGCTATTTGCGCCATCTACTATTGATTTATTAAAATGATTTCCATCGTTCCCAATAACTTTATAGGATCCATCTAAATATTTCATATCTGGGTCTTTTGAAGTGAAATGGTCAGAAAAAAGAATAAAATCAAATCGATCATCCAACCCCCCTGAAGCTCCGCCATCGCTTAACTGTTCAGAACGAGTTGACTGAGTAAATTTTTCTACATGAGAATTTTCATTTCTAACCCAATGGCCAATAGGATCTTCTAAATCAACTGTCATGCTATCTACTAATAATTTGTAAGCAGGCTCATCAGATCCGTAGACATTAAAATCTCCGCCAAGTATATAATGGTAACTACTATCCATTTGAGAAATATATTTATATAATTCTTTGGCTTCAATCCATCGTTGATCAGAATCATCTAAACTATCACTTGCTTTTAGATGAGCAGAAAATATTGTTAGGGGCAAAACATTACTATGTGCATTCTTTATTGATAGAGTATATCCTGGAATGTCCCTTAATACAGTAGAAATAAATTTATGAGATGTAAGATCAAATTTCGTTCTATTATATATGATACCATTTTTCATCCATTGCGTACTAGGTAGTGGGCCCGCAGCAAAACTAGAATCATTAACATTAAATACATTACTTAATAATAAATCGATGCCGTTTTTATGATCGATTTCTTGTAGTATTATTAAATCTGGTTTTACATAATCAACAATTGTTTTGATATGCTTTGCTCTAACAGTAGTATTGCCATCAAAACGGAGAACATTATAATTCATAATGGTCAATGTATCTTGACCATATAGTAAGGAAAATAAAATTAATATTGGAACTTTTATGATAGTTCCCTTTTTCATAAGTCAGTCTACCACTTGAGAAGCAAATTCAAATTCATAACCATCTTTAACCAACTCTGGGATTGCATCTTTTAAAACCTTTAGCGTATTGGATTTAGCATGACCAATTGCAATGGCTACTCCTTGTTTACGCGCCAAATTTATTAATTCATTTAATTTTTCAGAGATTTTATCAATCGAATCATCATTATCTAAAAAAACATGACGCCTGGCCGTTGGAACACCAATTTCACGCATTATTTTTTCAGCCACTGTTTTACCAGTAGTTCGACTATCTACAAAGTACTTATTATTTCTCTTTAATACTGAAGCAACTACACTCATTACTTTCCCATCAGCTGTTGCACTGGATCCTTGATGATTATTCATGCCAACTGCTTCAGGTATATCTTTAAGAACCTCTGCTATACGCCACTCAATTTCTTCACTGGTCATGCCTATTTTGATCTTGTATTCATCTTCGCCTTTAGTATTGATACTAGATTCCATTGGCATATGTATGATTACTTCTTTCCCAACTGCCGATGCCTTCTCAGCAAATTTACGACTCTGGCTGTGCCCCGGAATAATAGCACAAGTAATCGGTACATTTAGATTTAAAAAACCATCTGATACAGAATCATTTCGATAACCAAAATCATCGATTATTAATACAATGCTGCCCATTGTATTTTTTTCTGCCTCAGTTATAATTGTTTTATCTTCAATAACTAATTCATTATCTAAATCATTCATAACCAAGACATCATTTTTTTGTATATTTAATTTGTTGTATAGATAGTAATTGCTTATCACCAAGCAAACAATAAGTCCAGATAAAATGGCTATAATTCTTTTATATTTTATCAGTGTATCTGTCATGGTAAACGTATTGAGATATCAATGATTTGAGGCATACCTAGGTGTTGATTCCCCCATTGAAACCCATAAGTAATACTATAAATGCCAAATGAAAAACCAATCCCGCCTGAAAGCACATTCACATCTTTGTTTGACATAATTGTAGTACCAAAAATTAAGTTTTTATAATTACTATTAAATCCACTATATAAAATCGGTTCCTTAACTAGCTGATTAGATTCAACTGCTAGAAACAACGAATATTTTTTGGGGTGATAATCTAATGATCCAATGATTCTCCTAGGAAGTTCTGGTGATTCGTTAATCATTGGATTTATTGATCCTATATTCAAGCCCGAAAAAGAAAATCTGATTTGTTGATTAATATCCCACCCCAATCCAAAATCAAATGCTATCCCAGATGTGCTTTCTTGGTAAATTTGAAAATTAATTAAATTAATACCTACACCAAATTGAAAATTATCCCTTTTGATACTATACGAACCTTTTGTAGAAAGGCCATAGGCAACATAATGTCCTAATGGTTTAGATGTTGGTTTATTTGGTCTTAGTTCAATATCATCCATACCTAAATATCTTATATCTAATCCACCACTTCCCTTACCCATCTGGCCTTGCCATTGAAAACTAAATGATTCTATTCCAGCTAACCAATTCCCATATGCTAAAGCTAATCGTGGCGCTCGATTAATTTGGTTGAGGGCAGCTGGATTTCTCCATACTGTATGAAAATACATTAAATCATAAGCAGATGGTGGTACTGCTAGAAACTGAGTACCTGAGGCCATTAACTGCGAAATAAAAAATAAAGAGACAATTTTTTTAAAATGAAAAAGCATAGGTAAATACGTGGGCTAGGCCAGCTGGATTTTCAAAAACAAATGCGTAATCTAATCGTGCATCATTTTCTTTTAGGAAAGACCAATCTATTCCAACTCCTACAGACATACGTCTATTACCTAACCCTGCACGAAAATAATAATTATCTAAGTATGGATATTCAGCGCCAATTCGTAAAGTGTAACCAATTCTTTCATTGCCATTCATCATCATTCCACCATCAGCCGTAACATAAAATTGATTATAATTAAATGTAGTACCAACGCGGTAAAGAGTTGGGAATTGCTCTATATACTCTTTTCCTTTTTCAAATATCTTATTCGTTTTCCAATGATATCTAGAATTTAAATCTTGCACCATAAAAGCTAAATTTGATCCTGCTTTTGTTCGGATGAAAACTCCAAAATCCATACCTACGCCTTTACCTGCAACATCCATAGTATTCATTGGCAGCTGATGTTTAAGAACTTTCACATTTAATCCAGCAGAAATCCATGGAAGTATTTGTTGAGCAAAAGAAATCATTAATGCATCCTCAGATGTAGATAAATATTGAGTATGCTCTCCAGCACTATTACGGCCATCAATTTTGTCAACTCCAGCGCTAACCCAAGCTACTCCCAGGCTTGCCGTTGGAGGCAAAGGCATAGAAAAGTTTGTCGCTGTGAATCTACGATCCAATGGAAGGAAATGGTGATTAAAACCAACTTGACGTTTTTCAAGAAAAATCATGGACGCGGGATTATTATATGCAGCAAATCCTTCATCAATCTCTGCTGTAAACGCACTACCCATTGCCATTGAACGCGCAGAAGATCCCATCCTTAAAAAACTTCCTGCGTAAGAAGCCTGACCCTGAGCTAAAGATAGAGAAGTATAAAAGAATAAAAGTATATAAATCTTGAATAATTTCATTATTTAATTACAACTAACTTGATCCATTTAATTTTTTGATCATATTCTAATCGAATAAAGTAGGTTCCATTATCAACTATACGACCATTCTTATCCTTACCGTTCCATTTTAATGCACCTGTGGTAGTTTGACGCCTATCAAATTGTTTTTGCAAAATAGGTTCCATACCAAAATTGAAAATATCCATTTTAACTACAAATGATGTTTTTACATCTGCGTAGATATGAACATAGCCAGAGCCTCCAATTTGGTTATGTTCAAATGGCGAAAATGGGTTTGGATAAGCATACACCTTTTCCACGTCAAATTTTGTTCTATATATTTGCCAATTAGTTCCATCTCTATCTATCGCTCGTGCCATTCCATCCCATGTTCCAATCCAAATTGTTGAGCTTGAAGAATAGAAAGGTCGCTTATCATAGGACACGCCTATAACTTCCTGACTCAGGATTTCATCCATATTATATATACCTGTCGATCCATATCTAATTGCCTGTTTTGCTGAATTATATTTTGCCCAGGGTTTAGCGATATCCATTGGGTTATCAGTTACGGTCTTCCAGAGCCCTGATTTACTAGCAACTAATACAATTGAGTCAGCAGCAGTTATATTATAAGCTCGTTCCCCAATTAATGTTGTATTCCATGTATCGCCATTATCCATTGAAAAACTAATAGCGTTTTTTTCTCCACTTCCCGCAGAAACAGTCGCGGCCCAAATAACATCGTAGCCTTTATATCTTTGAATCTCTAAATCAACAACAAAGCCACCAGATAATCCATTTTGAATGGGAGTGTAATGAGTCCAATCGATACAACCATTTGCACCAATTAATCCACGATTGATCCCATTAGCTGTACCAACCCAAACTGTATCTGAATAAGCAATAACTGAAAAAGCTTTATGATTATGATTGCCCCCATCTTGAGGATCTCTAGGGTTCAAATAATAATTCTTTAAAATATAGCCGCTAGTTGTATTTTCATAACTTGCTAATTCACAGGTATTTAGTATCTGATCACCATCTTGAGGCAAGGGAACTCTTTCCCATACTTTTTGACTTATATTATATCTTCTTAAGCCTCCTGCCCAACTAGTAATCCATATATAATTCCCAGAAATAGCAGCATCATAAGTCACATTTGCCTCTTTGACTGTTATCGGCAATCCTTTAAAAAAACGCTTAGCGAATGGAGCCAAGGAATCCGCTTTTGTATCTATTGGCTGATCAAAATATGACCAATCTATGGATTTACCTGTTGCATCAGTAGAATAGATTAATCCATTTCCAATAGTAATATTATCTCCGCTTTTTGCAAATGCTGCAAACATTGTTTTATTACTTACAGCCAAAGCAGTAACTCCACCAGTGGGCGTCACATCCGTTAGAGAAGCTGAAACCTCAGCTTTTGAGCTAATAGTTACAATTGAAGTAGTATCCCTTAATAAAGCCAGTCCAGATCCAGTACCCAACCAAAGTAAAGTATCTGCTTGAGGGACAAGATCGCTGATCATATTACTTTTGAGGCCTTTATAAGCTGTACTATCAAAAGCAGATCTATTTATCTTGAATAGACCTGGTAATAGATTTTGTCCAAAGCTCAAATTAATAAAAAGAAAAATAATTATTAATTTTCTTTTCATTTAACCACCAATATTTTTTTCACTGTATCGCTGTAAGCGCTTGAAAGATCTTGGGCTTCAAATGTCCAATGATACGTCCCAACAAGCGCGTTCTCATTAATCGATATAGTTCTTGAAAATTTCCCGTCACCTTTTTGAAGATCACCTGAAGTATCTTTATCACCATCATCATACAAAAAAATTGGATTCCCTCCATTCATTAAGGAGTCTTTCCCAACATGATATGAACGAAAGAATACTCTCTTAATATCATCAACGCCATTAGGGTCACTAACAGTTGCTGTCACAGAAAATTTTACTGTATTTGTAATATTAGGGTCAGGGTTAGCTATTGGACGTATAACTGTATCTGGCACCACTACTGTACCAATATTCGGGCGAATATTACCAAGTAAGAATATCTCAGATTGAGATATTCTTTTTCCACCGTATTGACCCATAATTGAAAAAAAGACTGAGTCTTTTGCTGATGATGGAATAACATTTTTTATTGAATCACTGTGATTACTAATCTTATGACTATACAACTGATCTTTTGAAATCATATCACCCTTAGTACCATCGTCAAAAAGACGTATCGTATCAGCTGTATCTGATGCACTGATCCCCTGCCAAAGAACCATCAATGAATCTAAATTACTACCTTGATAACGATTAGCTGCATACGCTGAAATAAAGAATTTATTTGATGCTTGTAAATAATTAAAACTCACATCTGATATAGGATATGACTCTTCAATCACACCAGATTTTTCACAGCTTATTATTAAGCTAATAAGAATAATTGTTATACTTTTTGGTATTATTCTATTTTTCATTATTTCCCATAAATATGATTCACCATTAATGTACCAACTTCCCCTAATCCTTTTGGAGAACAATTTTGTACAATATCATTTTGAGTATGGTGGTAGTTTATTCTTTCATTAGGATAATCAAAATCAATTATGTCAATTGCAGGAATACCAGCAATTTCATATAGGGGAACATGATCATCAAAAATCATATCTTTAGCTCTTTTCTTAAATGATTTCAGACCCAAAGATTCAGCTTTTTCCCAAAGTTCCATAACTAATGTAGGATTCTGTTCATATGAAAATCGTTCTATATAGAACTCCGGTTCTTTATCTGCAATCATATCAAGATTAATCGCATAGGCAGGATATGGGATTGGAATATTTTTAGCAAAATACTGTGATCCTTTACAATAAGTCCAATTATCCCCACTTGTACCGTAATCCTCAGCATCAAAAAGAACTAGGTTAACACCAAATGGGGGCTTTTCTTTATTTAAAATATTTGCTAATTCGAGTAAAACGGCTACACCGCTAGCTCCATCATTTGCACCTAAAATGGGTTGATTTCTTTCCATCATACCTTTGCCTCTATCACCCCAGGGCCTTGTATCCCAGTGTGCAGAAATCATTATCTGTTTTTTTGCTTCCACATTAAAACGCGCAATAACATTATTCATATTTACCTTTTCCCCTGTTCGAGGCATTTTTTCGATAAATGACTGGGTCATTACAGTGTCAGCCAGGGGTGTCAACGTTTTGAGGTAGTAATTAAGAACTTTACGATGACCTTCAGATCCAGGATTTCTTGGCCCAAACTCACATTGAGCTTTTAAATATTCAAAAGCATTATTCGCGCTAAAATCCGGAACCTTCGTTTGGCACCCAACAAAAGTCATTAATAGCAAATATCCGATATTAATTGATTTTCTCATTATCCTCTAATTGCCAAGTTTACATCAAATCCAAAGTCTTTATCGACTTTCTTACCAGTATGCTTTGAATCACTTTCTCTATACTCCCAAATCATACTTCCACTCACAGATTGTGAGAATGAGTAAGTCAGTCGTATTCCTGTTTTCCAACTCGAAGTGAAAGCTGTTTCAGCAAATTTATTTGCTGCCATAGCTTTTTGCAGTGTTTGATTTTTGTTCATATCAAAATTAAAGGTGAAGTTAACCTGGTTATTAACCTTATAATTATCAAAAAATGGTATTGGAATTATAAACCCTCCTCTATGAGTATAATTAGCTGATAATAAATATGATTGATCATTAAATACTTTAGCTCCGCCATTTACAGTTGTTTCACGCGATACAGTTCTATTATGCCTCATATTGATAGATACCCCTTGCTTTAATGCTATAGTTGCACCAATTAATGGTGCGAAGTTCATATTTACTCTAGAGGTCCTTTCATTATCTTTATAATTAGAAATGAAATCATCAATATCTAAAAATGAAATTTTAGAACCAGCAAATTTATCAAATTGCCATGCTCGCGTCTCCTTCCCATTTGTTGCATGATCTAAGCTCATAGTTCGTAAAAATTTCCCAATAAATTTATTTCTCTCAAGACCAGTCAACCTAAGAGACCAACCTACAAAAG
>JAYZKF010000026.1:0-17171 GCA_036163755.1 Fidelibacterota bacterium | reverse complement strand
CCCTTTGGTAATAAGTAAGGGGCTTGTGACATATTTTCCATTCCCCCAGCAATAATTATATTTGCATCTCCAGATTGAATAGCTTGTGCCGCTAGCATAACCGACTTGAGGCCAGAGCCACACATCTTATTAATTGTAAGACATTGAACAGAATTAGGTAAACCAGCGCTAATAGCCGCCTGTCTTGCTGGTGCCTGCCCCTGTCCTGCGGATAAAACATTACCCATAATTACTTCATCTATAATATCTGTTTCAATTCCAGTTTCATCTATAATTGATTTGATTACAATACTTCCCAACTCCGAAGCAGAAATTGAAGATAGGCTACCCTGAAAAGAGCCTACTGGAGTTCTTTTAGCAGAAACAATAACAATATCTTGATGATTAGACATCATATTTTAATTAGTTGGCATGAAAATTTAATTGATACATACGGTAAAAATTCCGTATAAAACGACGAATTATATGTGCTAAATCAATGAACAATTTATAAAATTTTTTAAGGTTATTTTTAGTGTGCACACACCAAAAAAGTATTTCTATAGTTGGGAATTTAAAACAATTGAATAATCAAAATTATAGATTTCGGAGAATCTATATATATACTATTTCTTATCGTAAGCCTTAATAATATCTTTAACAAGCTTGTGGCGCACTACATCAGAGGTACCTAATCTACAAAATTCAATTCCATCCACCTTTTTTAATAGATCGATGACTTGAATCAATCCAGAACTTGATTTATCCGGTAAATCAATCTGAGTTATATCACCTGTAATTATTGTTTTAGAATTAACGCCCAATCGAGTTAAAAACATTTTCATCTGAGTAGTCGTTGCATTTTGTGCCTCATCTAAAATCATGAAAGCATTATTCAAAGTTCTACCTCTCATATAGGCAAGGGGAATAATTTCAATAGTATTATCATTCAATAATGGTTTTAATCTTCCTGAAGGCATCATGCTTCTTAGTGCATCGTAAAGGGGAGTCAAATAGGGGTCAACCTTTTCTTTTAAATCTCCAGGCAAAAACCCCAAATTCTCTCCAGCTTCTACAGCTGGACGACAAAGAACAATTCGTTCTACTTGTCCATTCTCAAGAGCACTTACTGCAAAAGCTACGGCTAAATATGTTTTACCCGTACCGGCAGGACCAACAGAAAAAACAATATCATTCTTTCTCACTTTATCTATATAATCTTTTTGTCCTTCACTTCGCGCACTTATTGCTCCATTTTTTCCATAATGAATAGTTTTATCTAGCGATTTTGCATCCTGTCCATTTTGAGATTTAACAATAGTGATTAATGTTTTAACATCTTTTTGATCCAAAGATCCTTTTCGATTCAGGGTAACTCCCATTTCATGAAAAACTTCATTAATAAATGGAATTTCCATTTCTTCACCAATGATTTTAACTTGATTCCCTCGAACAATAATTCGACTTGAAAAATTTTCTTCTACAATTTTGAGGTTCGTATCTGCTGGTCCAAAGAACACACCTAAATCCACCCCTTTAAGTTCTATTGTCTTTTCCATCTAGCGATATAAAATGATTAGATTCATATTTGAATTTAATCATTTTAAAAGGATTTCATTAAATTTGCTTATCGTATAGTTAATTATGTGTAGGACATTATTATTAATTACAAATATTATCTTGTTTTTTTCGAGTTGTGGCTATAATTCGAGTACATATAGTCCCTATTTATCAAAAACAAAAAATATCCAATTTTTAGTTGAACAGGGAAAAATTAATTGGGAAAAGCGTGTAAATATTGATGAAGCCTATAAATCAAAATTATTCTTATCTAAAGCATATAATCTTGATCCAGACAATATTGAAGTAGCTATATTATATTCGAGAGCATGTCATTTCATCGGACATTATTTTGAAAAAGACCGTATTAAATCAGATTCTACATTTAGCGAAGGCATGGATATGGCTTGGGATTATTTTATTTCCACAGAAAGTTTTCAGCAAGGGTCAGCATTAAGTGAAGGAGACGATAAGGAAAAAATTATTGCGGGCATTGAAAATATCTCTGATGATTTAGTCCCTCTATTATATTGGTGGGTAGAAAATTACTCTAGCTACTTAATGACTAAATCTGTAATGGATCGATTGGGAAACCGAGATAAGATTGAAACTGCTCTGCACAAAATGTTATCTATAAAACCTGACTTTTATTATCATGGTGCAAATCGAATTTTTGGAGAACTTTACTCTCGATTACCTGGCGTAGATTTAATTCATGCGGAAAATAATTTTCAAAAATCAATTACAGGAAGTCCAAACTATTTTGCTACCTATGTATCACGTGCTGAATATTTCCATACAAAAAATGGAGACAGGGAGAAATTTATCGAAGATTTGCAGAAAGTATTAAATATGGATCCAACTATATTACCTGAAGTATCACCGGAAAACCTTTTTGAACAGGAAAAAGCAAAAATACTTCTTTCAAAAGAAGGATCACTGTTCAAATAAACTCATAGGTTTTCTTAGTAGTTTAAATCTTTTATATTCAAATTGAAAAAAGGTAGTGAGAGTTGTCTATAGTACTTTATTTCAATATTTACTTAGCTAACAGGAGAAGTTGTTTTGAAAAAAATATTAAACAGAATATTAATTTTTAGTTTTTGTGTTTTATCAGCTGATTCTCTAGATGTGTTTTTTAAAGATGCAATGATGTGGAGAAATATCGGACCATTTCGTGGTGGTCGATCTTTGACAGCAGTTGGAGTCCCTTCTAAACCATTAACTTATTATTTTGGTTCAGTGGGGGGTGGAGTTTGGAAAACTGAAGATGCTGGGCTTATTTGGAAAAATATTTCAGATGGATACTTTAAAACTGGATCCGTTGGTGCATTAGCGGTATCTGAATCAGATCCTAACGTTGTTTACGTTGGAATGGGTGAAGCGTGTATTCGTCCAGTTATGACTTCCCATGGAGACGGTGTTTATCGCTCTAATAATGGAGGTGAAACTTGGGATCATATAGGCTTAGATAATTCTCGAACAATCTCATCACTAGTTATCCATCCTAAAGACCATAATTTAGTTTATGTAGGTGTTCAAGGCGATCAATATAAACCAAGTAAAGATCGAGGCGTTTACCGATCATTTGATGGAGGAGAAAATTGGGAAAAAGTACTATATATTAATGAAACATCAGGTGTAAGTGGCATAAGTATGGATCGAAATAACCCTCGAATTTTATATGTTTCATTTTGGGATCATTTAAGAAAACCATGGCAAATGAGAAGTGGTGGAGAAGGTAGTGGCATTTATAAATCGACTGACAGTGGTACAACCTGGACAAAGCTTTCAAAAGGACTACCATCAGATATGGGTAAAACTGATGTTTCAGTATCAGGTGCGAATTCTAAACGCGTTTATGTTATAGCAGAAGCAGAAAAAGGTGGATTATTTCGCTCAGATAATGGAGGTAAAAGTTTTAAGCGCGTAAATAGCGACCGTACTCTTATTGCAAGAAGCTGGTATTATATACATGTTTTTGCCGATCCACAAGATGAAAATATTGTATATGTTTTAAATGCTCCATTTATGAAATCAACTGACGGTGGAAATTCTTTTGATAGGATTAGTGTGCCTCATGGAGACAACCATGGTTTATGGATAAACCCAGAAAATAATAAAAATATGATTAATGCAAATGATGGAGGGGCAAATATTTCATTCAATGGTGGTCAATCTTGGTCTACTCAAAAAAACCAACCTACAGCCCAGTTTTACAGAGTTATAACCGATAATCGTTTCCCTTATTATGTTTATGCAGGACAACAAGATAATTCAAGCGTAGCCGTTCCAAATAGAACAACCGGTCGAGGGATTGATTGGTCTGATTGGTATTCTGCGGCAGGATGTGAAAGTGCATACCTCGCCTTTGACCCGGATAACCCAGTCGAAGTTTATGGCGGCTGCTATCAAGGACTTATAGAAAAACTCAATGTAATGACACGAAAAAGAAGAAGTATTATGGCTTATGAGTTTTTAGGATTGGGGTCTGTACCGAGAGACCAAAAGTTTCGATTTAATTGGAATGCACCAATTGTCGCTTCACCGCATGATCCCAGTACTATTTATCACGCAGGTAATGTTTTATTTAAAACAAATGATGGAGGTGATTCCTGGAACATCATTAGTCCTGATTTAACAAAAAATGATGTTAAAAAGCATGATTTGGGAAGTATCCCATTTACTAATGAAGCTGCTGGTGGTGAAATATATAATACAATAATGTATCTTGTTGAATCAAAAAACGAAAAGGGAGTTATTTGGACAGGTTCAGATGATGGTTTAGTGTATTTAACTAAAGACGGAGGTGGAAATTGGAAGAATATCACACCAAAAGGAATGGGTGAAGGCATCGTAAATACAATTGAACTTTCTCCTCACGATGAGGGAACTGCTTATGTAGCATTTACTAAATATAAATTTGGTGATCTCTCACCATCAATATATAAAACAACAAATTATGGTAAAAGCTGGACAAAACGTGTAAGTGGAATTGATGATGATGCATTCGTTCGTGTGGTTAGGGAAGATCCGATCAAAAAAAATCTATTGTATGCGGGAACTGAGACTGGATTATACTTATCAAGAAATGGGGGGAAATCTTGGGAGAAATTTCAGTTAAATTTGCCAGTAGTCCCTATAACTGACCTAACAATTCGGAATAATGATCTCGTTGCATCAACGCAAGGACGATCATTTTGGATTTTAGATGATCTCACTCAAATCCATCAATACAATTCAAAAATAAAAAATGAATATTTTCATTTATTCAAACCCAGCGTTACATATCGTACAAGTGGAGGTAGTAGTAAATCAAACACCATAGGGCAAAACCCACCTAATGGCGCTGTAATTTTATACTATTTTCAAGATGAGTTGAGTAAGGATACGAATGTTAAACTAGAGATTTTAGAAGGTGAAAAAATCATTAGAACGATTACCAATAAATCAGGTGAATCTGCTAAAACATTTGATAATGGAAGATATTCATCACTAACACTTTCCACAAAAAAAGGCGTTAATAGATTTATTTGGAATTTTAGAGTTGATGATATTACAATGGTAAAAGATGTTTCATTTTATGGTAGTTATTCAGGATACCGTGTAGGTCCGGGTAATTATACATTGCGACTTACAGTTGGCGATAATTCTATGGAACAAAATCTATTATTAAATCGAGACCCAAGATTAGATATAAAGGATAGAGATAATAGAGCTCATCAACAAATGATGACTGATTTATATAATCAAATTAATGATCTCCATAGTTCAATTGTTAAGGTAAGAAACATTAGAAGTCAAATTCAGAAAATGAATAATGAGCTTGAAGATATGGATAATATGGAAGAAATATTAGAAGCTGGCAAAAAAGCAATAAACGCTTTGGATAAATGGGAAGGAAATGTCTTACAAACTAAAATGGAAACTTTTCAAGATGTTGTAAATTTTTTAAATCGATTAAATAGTCATATGATAAACTTATTAGGAACTATAGATGGGTCAGATCCACCTTTAACTCAAGGACAAGTTGACCGATACAGTGACCTATCTGAAGAATGGAACAATTATGAGAAAAAGCTAAATGAGATAATAAATAATCAAATAAGTTCATATAATGAACTTTATCGTCTAGCAGGCTTACCTGCAATAATAATTAAGGATTGATCAACTCCAGAAATGAATTCTATCCTTTTTGAAATGATCAAAAAAAGATTTTGATACTAACTGATTAATAGCTTTTTGTCTATTAGAGGATATTGTTTTATTACCATTATGATCAATATAATTTTCGTAAAATAAATCAGTACTGGGTTTAGACTTTCTTATTCGATTAAAATAATCATTTCCCATTCTAAATACCCCAACAGTTATATCTAATACTTTTTCAAGGTTAAGACTTGATTTTACTTTATTAAATAATTCTAAATAATCTGTTTCCCAATTATCATAATACAATATAGGATCAAAACATAATCGCACTTTCCATCCATCATCTATAGCTGATTTTATTGCAGAAATTCTTTTTGATAACGAAGGAGTATTTAGTTCATATTTTTTTACTACTTTATCTGGTGACAGTGTCCATGCGAGTAATATTTGATCTGAGGGTTCTACATTTTTAATTGAATGATAAAAGGCACTTTTAGTCCTAATCTCTAAGTTCAAATCCAAATTTAGTTTAGCAAACTGAATCCAATCCTTAGTTATAGGAAGTATATTTTCAAAAGCCATTAAATCTGTATTATATGAAATAGATAACATTAGTGGCTGATCTTTATGAGGTCTTTTAACTATTTCATTCTTCACTGCCTCTTGCATATCTATTTGATTAACATAAACAACAATATTTGCTGAAGAATACATACCCTGTAAAAAACAATAGCTACAATTATATAAACAATTCAGCATTGGCGTATTATAATAAAAATTTTTATATCCACCATCTTGAAGTATGTCTGTACCTTTATATAGAAAAGGTGGTTTTTTTATAGCCAAGATTAACTTCATCGATCTTTTTTGAGTTTGAAAGTCTTGTCTCGGACGATTGAAAATAGATTTATAATCTGATATTTCAATTATTTTTGCTTGAGGAAAATTATTAATACATTTTTCAGTTAAATCAAAACCATGTGCTTCTGACTCAATATATATATGAGAAAAGTCAGGAAGAAATTTGCTCTCTGATTGCATTAAACAATTCACTCCTTTCTTTTTTATTTTTTGGTTTATTACTTAAATAATCTTTTAAGATATTTAAGTTTTTAAATAATTTTTTGTGATTTTCTGCTGATTCTAATAATTGATTTTTTTGGGTTTCAGTAAGTCGAAGATTATCAATAATTTTTTGAACAATGTGTTTTTCTTTCTGATCTAATATATGCCGATCTAGTAATTTTGGATTCTTTATATTATTAATGAATAGCAAAATTTTGCTCATTTGATTTTTTATCAAACCATTTACTTTAATACTTTTAATTTGAGAAATGTCCATATAATCAGATACTATTTTTAAAAAACATATTCTATGTGGGGGAATATAGTTAGACATGAATTCATAAATTGCGCTGGCCTCCATATCTACAAGTCCTCTCTGCTCAATCGGTCTATCACTAATTGGATTTAGAACAGTAGTCAATCCAATTTCATTAATATTTGATTTCAAAAGTATGTCGGGGAAATATGTTCTTCCAGAACATTTATCTAAAATTGAGTTAATTCTATATATATTGCCTAGTTCTGTATCATTTTGATTTCCGCCTGCAATTCCAATATTAACAATTGTTGTTGTATCCCATTGATTATAATTCAAAATAAATGAATTAAGTCTTTCACCAACCTTTTTATAACCAACACCTACGATAAAAAGAAAAAAGTTGTTATTAGAATAAATATTTGAAACATTATCTTTTACGAGTTCAAAATGAGAGATTATAGGATCAGCCTCGACTTTTAACGCAGTTAAAAAAAGAATATTCAATTAATCAAAACTTCTAACAAAACTAATCAACTTAAAAACCATCTCTTCACTATGAGTTTGAGCATTTGTTTTCATATCAACAATTTCACAATCACTTAATTCTTTTGAAATCTTAAGGGTCTGATTATATCCATGCATTATATCTTTTGAAGCAGTAAAAATTATTACTTTATTATTAATCTTATCTAATCTATCCCAAACTTTATATTTTGCAAAATTAAGTGCAGATCGTCGTAATCTAGCTGGGTTCGCAGCATCTAATGATTTGCAATATTTTTCATATTGCAATGGATCAGATTCCATATCCAAATATCTCTTCTTCATATACCATTTCACTAATGGTTTTAATAAATAAAAAAGGAATGGTGGAGTTATCCATGTGAGCCAGATCCAATATTGAGGGGCATTAAATTCTGCGTTAGGTCCAACTAAAATTGCTACAAATGGATTTACTTTTTTATTACTAATAGCATCTAAAATCACTGTCGCACCCAACGAACTCCCAAACAGAAAATATTTTTTTTCTGATAAATTATAATGCTCAAGTATATATGGTAGATCATCTCCAAGTGAATCAATAGTTAAAGGTTTCTCTTTTTGATGCTGAGCTGAAGATTTTTCACGCGTTTCAACATAATATACTTCAAAAGTTTGTGTCATCTTTTTTAACACGATCTCCCAACTATCAATGAGAGAACCCCATCCTGGAAGAAAAATAACAGGCGGGAAAGTTGATGGATTTTTTGGCTGAAATCGTATCGTTAACAAAGAAACACCATCTGATGTTGAAACAAAATCAGATGAAATTTTTGTTTCATTTGCTGCATAAATAGAAAAATCCATAACTACACTACCACACTAATTGCTTTATTTAAAACTGAGTATTTTATTGGTGGTTTTCCAACAATTTCACCATCAGCTTCAATGACCAAGTTATCATTTGTTTTTAATTCAATTTGTTTACATTCCACATATTTAACACCCTGCTTATCCAAAGCTTTACCTGTATATAAAGAAGGTATAAGTTTAAATAGTTGAAAACGCGAATTTGATTCAACAATGGCAACACTAAGTCTTCCATCACCTCTTTCAACGCATTTATTATAATACATGTCTCCAGCTACATAAGGATTCTTATAAATTGTAATATTGCAAAGAGAGCCTATTGTTTTTTTAACCTCATCTATTTTTAGTTCGGCATTGACTCCTGAAAACTTTAAAATTGTTTGAATTCCCGCAATTAATGCGCCAGCATTTACACTCCCCCTTTTAATCAGTTTGTTTAATCCACTTGCATTATTAAATAAATTTCCGGCCTCACTAATTATTCCAATACTAGAATTATTTATACAATAATGAGTTGATTTGATCTCATCAAAATTCAAATAATCTAATCTAATAAGATCTATAGTCTCAGTATGAACTCCTTTAATTTTTTCTATCCATTCCTTTTGAACAAAAGTCTTTTCAAAATCATTACTACTTCCAGCCCCTAAGACAACTAAATCTATGTCATTAGGAGAATTCAGAGAGTTTAAACACATGCCTTGAAGAATTTCATTTAGCGTTCCATCACCACCAAAAGATACAATTCTTTTAGAGCCTTTTTTAATTGCAGAAGAAGCAAGTTCTGTAGCGTGTTTGGGTCTCTGAGTAAAAAATAAATTATAAGTTAAATTAGAATTATCAAGCAGAGATTGAAATTTCTTCCATTTCTGTAGTGCTTTTCCACTACCAGCTGCAGGATTGCATATTATTGTTATTCCCTTCATAAATA
The DNA here is from genome assembly GCA_036163755.1 of Fidelibacterota bacterium. Taxonomy (GTDB): domain Bacteria; phylum Fidelibacterota; class Marinisomatia; order Marinisomatales; family TCS55. The sequence continues at coordinate 7,875 of JAYZKF010000026.1, read as the reverse complement.
CTTAAGGAAATCTACGATTGATTTAATTTAGAGAGTTAACTCCTAAACATCTTTAGGTGAAACAATAATATTTAATTCTTCTAATTGATCATTAGAAACTGAGCTAGGAGCTTGATCCATAAGGGAAGTTGCCGATGTTGTTTTTGGAAAAGCAATCACATCTCTAATATTATTTGTTTGAGCTAAAATCATTACAAGTCTATCAAAACCAAAGGCAATACCACCATGAGGAGGAGTTCCATATTTTAACGCTTCAATTAAAAAACCAAAACGATTTGATATTTCATTTTCATCCATTCCTAAAATTTGAAAAATTTTAGCCTGAAAATCAGATTTATGATTGCGAATCGACCCACCTGCAATTTCATATCCATTAATAATAAGATCATATGCTCGAGATTTTATTGTATCAGGATTTGAATCAAGTTCATCTAAATTATCTATAGCCGGGGCAGTAAAAGGATGGTGCCTTGCTTGATAACGCCTTGAGACTTCATCATATGCAAACATAGGAAAATCAGTTATCCATAGCGGGTTATATTTATTTGGATCAATCAAATCCATGTTTTTTGCAACTTCAACTCTTAAAGCACCTAATGCATTTAAAACGATGCTCTCTTTATCTCCAATAATAAAAATAATATCATCATCATTAATTTTTGCAGAGGAAATAATTTCTTTTTGAAGATCATCGGAAAAGAATTTTGAAATACCACCATCTAATTTTCCTTCCTTTGCTTTCATCCAAGCCAAACCCTTTGCATTATATTTTTTAACAAATTCTGTGTATTCATCGATTATTTTTCTCGAAAAAGAGCCTCCATTAGGAATGACAATTGCTTTTACAATTTCCGCAGACTTGAATGTATTGAACTCAGATCTATCCGTAATTGATTTTATATCTTGAAGAAAAATATCAAAACGTGTATCAGGCTTATCCGATCCATATTGATGCATCGCTTCATTCCATGTTATTTTTGGATATGTATTTGGTAGGTCGATATCTTTGACACTTTTAAATATATGGCTGGTCAAACTTTCAATTTCTTTATAAACTAATTCTTCATCAACAAATGACATCTCAATGTCAATTTGAGTAAACTCTGGTTGGCGATCTGCTCTCAAATCCTCATCGCGAAAACACTTAACAATTTGAAAATATCTATCATATCCAGAAATCATCAAAATTTGTTTATACATTTGAGGTGATTGTGGTAAAGCATAAAACTGACCATGATGAATTCTACTAGGAACTAGGTAATCTCTCGCGCCTTCTGGCGTGGATTTCATTAGGACTGGAGTTTCAACTTCTATAAATCTATTACTTGCTAAATGGTTTCGCACTGCTTGATAGGTTTGATGTCTAACCATCATATTCTTTTGTAATTCATCCATTCGCAGTTCTAAATAGCGATATTTAAGCCTTAGATCTTCTTCAGAGCTATTTCGATCAGTAATAACAAATGGCAATGGCTCAGATTCGTTAAGTATTTCCATTTCTAAAGCAGCTACTTCTATTTTACCAGTATTCATATCTGTATTAATAGCATCTTCTTCCCTATTTTGAACACTACCAGAAATAGACACAACATCTTCTAATGATAGTTTCTTTACAAGTTCAAAGTCCCCTGAATAATTTTCAGAATTAAATACTATTTGAGTTTTACCATAACGATCTCTAAGATCAATAAATACAACTTGGCCATGAAGACGAACTGTATTTATCCAACCATTTAATATAACAGACTTCCCAATATGTTCGCGGTTTAATTCACCGCATGTATGTGTTCTAATTTCCATTAATTGCAATTGGCAAATTTATAAACAAAATATTCGAAACGTTAATCGTTTCAAGTATGATTTATTATATATTTAAAATAATTTTATCTTTTAGAGACGGTTAATCTATTTAAGGCACGTACTAATGCAGCCTCGGCTCTCTTATGATCTATTTCATCATGAGATTTTAAACGATCTTTTGCACGATTTAAAGAAGCTTCTGCCCGATCTTTATCTATATCACTGGATTTTTCAGCTGTCTCAACAAGTAGTTGTACTTTTTCATTGGTTACTTCAGCAAATCCTCCACTTGTAGCATAAAAGGAATCATTACCATTTTGGGTAACTTTTATCTCTCCATAACCCAAAGCAATAATTGATTCTCTATGTCCCGACAATATTCCAAATAATCCATCTTTTCCAGGACAACGAACATAGGAAATATTTTCTGACTCTATAATCTTGGTAGGCGTAACAATATCTAAGGTAAATGTACTCATTAAACTAGTAAGTCTATTCTTCTAATTTTGGTTCTTCTTCAGAATTACTATCAACTTTTTCAGTTTTTGAATCTTCTTCCAGTTTAGTATCGAGATCTTCAGTAGTTTTCTCCTCTTCTTTATCTTTATCCTTAGAGGGTTTATTACTTGAAGAAGAATCTTTTTTACCTTTATCGATTGCTTCATCAACAGAGCCAACATAAGAAAATGAATTTTCGGGAACTTCATCTGCTTCACCATTCAATATAGCTTCAAATCCAGAAACTGTATCTTCTAATTCAACATAACGACCCTCCATCCCTGTAAACTGTTCAGCAACAAAGAAAGGTTGAGAGAAAAACTTCTGAATCTTTCTAGCTCTATCCACTGTTAGTTTATCTTCATCTGAAAGTTCATCCATGCCAAGAATTGCAATAATATCTTGGAGATCTCTATACTTTTGGAGTACCCCTTCTACATCACGGGCAACATTATAATGACGATCTCCAATAATGCGAGGATCAAGGATTCTTGAGGTTGAAGCTAATGGATCAACTGCAGGATATATTCCTAATTCTGCAATCTTACGCTCCAATACTGATGTAGCATCAAGGTGAGCAAAAGCTGTTGCCGGTGCTGGATCAGTCAAGTCATCAGCAGGTACATAAACAGCCTGCACAGAAGTGATTGACCCTTTTTTTGTTGATGTAATTCTCTCCTGAAGTTCACCCATTTCTGTTGAAAGCGTTGGTTGATACCCTACGGCTGATGGCATTCGACCCAAAAGTGCTGAAACTTCGGAACCGGCTTGAGTAAATCGAAAAATATTGTCAACAAATAAAAGAACATCACGGCCTTCATCATCTCGAAAAAATTCTGCCATTGCCAAACCGCTTAATGCTACTCTTAAGCGAGCACCAGGCGGCTCATTCATTTGACCAAAAACCATAGTTGTTTTATCAATAACACCAGATTCAGTCATTTCATTATAAAGATCATTCCCCTCACGAGTTCTTTCACCTACACCAGCAAAAACGGAATATCCACCGTGTTCCGTAGCAATATTTCTTATCAATTCTTGAATCAAGACAGTCTTGCCTACACCAGCTCCACCAAACAATCCTGTCTTACCACCTTTTGTGTATGGTTCCATCAAATCAACAACCTTAATTCCTGTAACAAGAATTTCTGTAGATGTAGTTAAATCCTCATGCTTTGGTGCAGGTCGATGAATAGGATTTTTTTTATCTGTTCCAACTTCGCCTTTACCGTCAATTGTATTGCCTAAAACATCAAAAAGTCTTCCTAAGGTTTCCTGCCCAACAGGAACAGTAATTGGACTTCCACTATCCACAACTTCAACACCCCGAGTTAATCCATCAGTAGAGTCCATCGCTACGGTACGCACCGTATTGTCTCCTAAATGCTGAGCAACTTCAAGAACTAAATTTCCTTCTTCTCCTCTATCTACATTTAGGGCGTTCAATATTTCTGGCAAATGATTATCATCAAATGAAACATCAACTACTGCGCCCATTATTTGTGAAATCCTACCTGTCATTTTAGACATATTAATTTTTCCTTATCATTTAAGCGCTTCAGCACCACTAACAATCTCTAACATTTCAGTTGTGATAGAAGCCTGTCGCGCTTTGTTGAATTCTAATGTTAAATTTTTGATCATTTCTTCAGAATTGCTCGTTGCATTTTCCATCGCTACCATTCGTGCAGCTTGCTCACTAGCATATGATTCAAGCAAATATTTCCATACCTGGACATTCAAATGTCTGGGAATTAAAGATTTTACTAATTTTCTTTTTGATGGTTCATATAAATGATCGGTTGATTGCATTTCCAACGTTTCATACTCAATGGGTAACAATTTTTCCGAAAGAACCATTTGTGTTGCTACATTAACAAATTCATTATAGACTACTCGTATCTCATCCACAGAACCATCTAAAAAATGATCAATTATGGCACTTCCTATTTTCATAGATTGTTCAAAATTTAAGTCCCCCCAAAAATCAAAAAATGAATTAATAATACTGTATTCTCTAGCTTTAAAATAATCTCTAGCTTTCTTCCCAACACAAAAAATATCAACATTTTCTTTACCTAATTCGTCAATTTCATTATGTGCCTTTCTAAGCACGTTACTATTAAATCCCGCAGCCAATCCTCTATCTGATGTGACGACTACATAAGCTACTCTCTTTACTTCTCTCAATGATAATAATGGGAGCATATTCCTATCTACATCAGGAAGAAGATGTTGAATTACTTCAGTTAGACGATGGGTGTAAGGCCTTGCCTGTTCCATATTTTCTTGAGCACGACGCATCTTAGCAGCAGCAACCATTTTCATTGCTTTAGTTACCTTTTGAATACTTTTGACCGATTTTATTCGATCTCTAATATCCTTTAGATTGGCCATGTTTAGGCAGAAAATCCTTTAGTATAATCTTTAATAGATTTTTCTAATTTTTCACCCATTTCATCAGAAATTTCACCTTCAATTTTTATTTTGCTTAACTCATCTTTATTATTGGCCTGGAGATAATCAAAAAGCCCAGATTCGTAATCAACTATTTTATCCAAAGGTATATTGTCTAGATGTCCTTTTGAAGCAGCAAAAATTATTGCAACCTGTTTTTCAACTTCCATTGGGACGTATTGGCTCTGTTTTAAAATTTCAACCATACGCTCACCTCTAGTCAACTGGGCTTGGGTATTTTTATCTAGATCAGATCCAAATTTAGCAAAAGCTTCTAATTCACGGTACTGTGCCAAATCTAAACGAAGAGTACCCGCGACAGCTTTCATTGCCTTAATTTGCGCATTTCCTCCTACTCTAGATACGGAAATACCAACATCAATTGCAGGGCGAACTCCAGAATTAAATAAGTTTTTTTCTAAATATATCTGACCATCTGTTATGGATATTACATTCGTTGGAATATATGCAGATACATCACCTTCTTGTGTTTCAATAATTGGTAAAGCGGTTAATGAGCCTCCCCCTAGATCATCAGAAAGCTTAGATGCCCTTTCTAGTAGGCGGCTATGAAGGTAGAAAACATCTCCTGGGAAGGCTTCTCTTCCTGGTGGCCTACGAAGGATTAAAGACATCTGACGATATGCAACTGCTTGTTTAGATAAATCATCATATACGATAAGGCTATGTTTTCCATTATCACGAAAATATTCACCCATTGCACATCCTGAATATGGTGCAATGTACTGAAGTGGAGCTTCATCAGAAGCATTAGCGGTTACTACTGTTGTGTATTCCATAGCACCGTGAGATTCTAGTTCAGCTACAATTGCAGCAACTGTCGAAGCTTTTTGACCAATGGCAACATAAATACAATAAACTGGTGTTTCAGTATCATGAGTGTATTTTTGATTAATTATTGCATCAACTGCAACAGCAGTTTTTCCAGTTTGGCGATCACCAATGATAAGTTCTCTTTGACCACGACCAATCGGAATCATACTATCAACTGCTTTAAGACCTGTCTGCAAAGGCTGCTTTACTGGGGATCTTGCCATAACACCAAGTGCTTTACGTTCAATTGCAAGGGATTCTTTGGTATCTATAGGTCCTTTTCCATCTATTGGTTGACCAAGAGGATTAACAACTCGGCCTAACATTGCATCTCCTACAGGTACCTCAACAACCTTGCCAGTTCTTTTAGCTAGATCACCCTCTTTAACTAAGCTAGTTTCACCAAATAAAACTATTCCAACATTGTCATCTTCTAAATTAAGTGCCATACCATATACACCATTCGGCAATTCTACCAGCTCTGAACTCATTACATTCTCTAGCCCAGTCACGCGGGCTACACCATCACCTATTTCTATTACTTCACCAACTTCAGAAACATCTACAGAAGAGTCAAACTTTTCTATCTGTTCTTTTAGTAAGCTAGTAATTTTTTCCGTTTTGATATCCATGATTTCCTTTTATAAAGTTATGCGTCTAATAATGTTTGGCGCATGTTTTCCAAATGATTTTGGATTGATGCATCCAGAAATTTGTTATCGACACGAAGTTTAATACCCCCAATAAGAGTTGGGTCAACATTAACATTAAGGTCTATAGTCTTATCTAATATTGATCCTAGAGATTCCTTTAATTTTGATTGATCATCATCAGAAAATTCTTTTGACACATGAGCTGTAATCTCAACAATATTCATAGAATTAGCAAACTTCAGTTCATAGAACTTTTCAAGTAACTTAAAAAGTTTTACAAAATTTTCTTCATCTGCTAAACTGATGAATTCTAAAACAATTGGGTGACATTCTTCCCCAAACGATTCCTGAACCACTTTAGCCTTATCATCATTACTTACGCGTTTGGATAACATAAATGCACGAAATGCTGAAGATTTTTTCAAAATATTATTTAATAATTTGAGCGAATCTTTTACTTCCTTCTCAGAATTAGACTTTTCAGCAACAGTGAAAAGGGCCTCTGCATAATGCTTTGCCTTAAATTCAAGCTTCATACTTTTTGACTTTTTTTAACGATTCATCAACTAATGCTTTATTGTCAGCATCACTTAGATTTTTATTGATTAACTTTTCAGCGACAGATATCGAAATTTCAACAACCTCATTTTTAATATCAGTAATTGCTTTTTCCTTCTCCACTTGAATCTGTTTTTCAGCATCTTCACGAATTTTATTTGCTGCTTCTTTAGCTTTTGATATCGTGTCTTCCTTAACCTTTTCTGCTGTTGCTTTACCTTCAGCTAAAATTTCTTGGGCTTCAACCCTAGCTTTTGCCATAATCTTTTCAGATTCTTCGTTAAGTCTTTCCAATTCTAACTTTGCTTTCTCAGCATCATCAAGAGAGCTTTTAATCAAGTTCTCTCTCTCTTCAAGCATTTTTAACAAAGGTTTCCAAGCAAACTTTGCAAGAACGTATAGCAACAATAAAAATGTTATAATTGTCCAAATGTATAATCCAGGAGTTAGGGCAATTAACGGATTTTTATCAGAAGTGGCTTCTGCGGTAGTTATTAATAAAGGATTCACTTTATTCTCCTTTAAATTTTATTTTTTTCTTTTTAGAGAACAAGCATCAAGAAGGCAAATACCTCTGCTAAGATTGCAACACCTTCAAGAAGGAATAATGGCAAATTCACTGCACCTGTTATTTTGTCAGCTGCTTCAGGCTGACGCGCAATACTTTCAGCTGCAGCTGCTGCGAATTTTCCAATACCAAGACCAGCTCCGATAACAATTAAGCCAAGTCCAATTGGGAGAAATGTTGTTGGTTCCATTTTATTGTTTCCTTATTTATTATTTAATGATGAACATTAATTGCCATTCCAATAAACACTGCAGTGAGCAACGTAAAAACATAGGCCTGCACCAGAACAACAATTATTTCAAGTCCAGAAATTGCTGTAGCCATTGGCACTGAGATCAAAGCAACTCCAATACCTGCTACAGTTGATTGAAAGATTTCGGCAAAAATTGCCATGAGTGATAGAAGCGCTAAAATAGCAATGTGACCACCAGTCATATTTGCTGCCAATCTCATTGTCAATGCGAAGGGCTTTACTATCATTCCCATTAGTTCAATGGGGATTAAAAT
>JAYZKF010000025.1:0-2684 GCA_036163755.1 Fidelibacterota bacterium | reverse complement strand
GCCACCAATACCACCGAGACTTGAAATAGTAAAAGTACCTGATGTTAGTTCATTAGGCTTTAATTTTTTATCTCTAGCCCTTTGACTTAAATCAATTAATTCTTCAGATAGATCAACTAAAGACTTTCTGTCAACATCTTTTACTACAGGTACAATTAATCCATATGGTGTGTCCACCGCTATCCCAAGATTATAATAATTTTTTAATATAAGATTTTCTTCATTATAATCTAAAGAGCTATTGAATTTTGGCATTTCTTTTAAGACAATGGTTGCTGCTTTCATAAAGAATGGAAGAAAAGTTAATTTTATTTTCTGTTTAGCAGATTTATTATTCATTTTATTTCTATAATTATTTAATTCACTTATATCTGCTTCATCAAACTGTGTTACATGGGGAATTGATTGCCAGGCATGTTGAAGCCTTTGACCTGTTATTATATTTATTTTTGTTAATTTTTGTACTTCAACTTCTCCCCACTGTGAAAAATCAATTTCTGGTTTTAAAGGGAGAATTGAACCAGAAGACATTGTCATCTGAATTTTAATATAACTGTGAAGGTCATCTTTAGTTATCCGCCCTTTTGGGCCGTTACCTTTTATAAGAGAAAGATTTATATCTAGTTCTCTAGCGAGTCTTCTTACGCCTGGCGATGCAAAAACATTATCCTTCTTTTGATCATCATTTATAGGGGGTAGTGCTGTTGTAGTGTCTGGTTTAGATTCTTCAGAGCCCTCTTTTTTATTAGAAGATCTAGTTTCTTTTTCTTTTGTTTGTTGAATTTTATTTTCTACATCCACACTTACTAACAACTGACCAGACTTGACTTGGTCTCCAACCTTAACTGCGACTTTAGTAACTACACCAATAACTTCAGCGGGAATTTCCATTGAGGCCTTATCTGATTCCAAAACAAGTATTGTATCTTGAGGTTGTAATTTGTCACCGATAGATACTTTTACCTCACTAACCTCTGCGCCGTCAATACCTTCTCCTAAATCAGGTAGTTTGATTTCTTTATTCAATTGATCTCCTAAACTGTTATTGGGCTGGGTTTATCCGGATCCAAATTATATTTTTTCATTGCCTTTTTTACTATATTAATATCAAGCTTATTTTCTATAGCTAATGCTCTTAAAGTAGTAAAGACAATATAATATCTATCAACCTCAAAAAACTTTCTAAGATTTTCACGGGTATCACTACGTCCAAAACCATCTGTTCCTAGAGCATAGTATTTACCAGGCACATATGGCCCAATTTGCTCTGAAACCATTTTGACATAATCAGAAACAGCTACAGTGGGGACGTTATTTGTACTTAAACATTTTTCTAAATGTGATTTATGTGGTTTATCTCCAGAATGTAAAAGATTCCAGCGTTCTGTTTCTTCAGCATCCCTTCTTAATTCGCTAAAACTTGTTACATTCCAAATTCCAGCTTCTATATCCCAATCCTTTTTTAATAATTTGGCTGCCTCTAATACTTCTCCCATTAAAGGACCACTCCCAAGTAATCGTACGGTTGGATTTTTGGTTGATTTTATTTTATAAAGTCCCTTAATTATATCATTTTGAACTTTTTCCGGCATTGCCGGGTGTTCATAATTTTCGTTCTCTAAAGTTAAGTAATAAATAACATCATTATTTTTTTCACACATTTCAATCATTCCATGATGAATAATCGTTGCAATCTCATAGCCATAGGCTAAATCATATGCTTTTATGTTTGGTGTTGCAGCTGCAGCTAAATGACTATGTCCATCCTGATGCTGTAGACCTTCCCCGTTTAGTGTTGTTCTACCGGCCGTTCCTCCTAGTAAAAAACCGCGTGCTCTCATATCTCCTGCAGCCCAAATAAGATCCCATGTGCGTTGAAAGCCAAACATGGAATAATAAATATAAAACGGTATCATTTTGATTCCATGATTACTATAGCTTGTGCCTGCTGCTATAAAGGAAGAAACAGCACCAGCTTCATTAATTCCTTCTTCAAGAATTTGTCCGTTTTTAGCTTCCTTATAATATAAAAATTGATCAGAATCGACTGGATCATATAGTTGCCCAGCGCTAGAATAAATTCCAAGTTGGCGAAATAATGGGTCCATCCCAAATGTTCGTGCTTCATCGGGAATTATTGGAACAATATGTTGACCAATATTTTTATCTTTTGTTAATAACGTAATGAGTCTTACATATGCCATAGTAGTGGATATTTTTCTATCACCACTACCATCAATTAATTCTTTAAATATAGATAAATCCGGCACTTTCAAATTCTTTGACTTGTCAGTTCTTGATGGTAAAAATCCACCAAGATTATCCCTTTGTTTTTTTAAATATTTATATTCTTTTGAGTTTTTTTTGAATCGATAAAAAGGAGCTTTCATGGCTTCATCATCAGTGAATTTCAAATTAAATCTGTTCCTAAAGTATAGCAACTCATCTTCATTAAGTTTTTTCTGATTATGGGTTATATTTCTTCCTTCACCAGCTTCACCAAGTCCATAACCTTTAATTGTTCTAGCTAAAATAACTGTGGGCCCATCATTATGATTTATTGCTTCATTGTATGCCGCATACATTTTTTCAGGGTCGTGACCTCCAAGTCTCATTCGTTCCAGTTCTTTATCAGAAAGATGTTCTACAGTTTTTAATAGTTCAGGAGATGTACCAAAAAAATG
>JAYZKF010000024.1:0-3723 GCA_036163755.1 Fidelibacterota bacterium | reverse complement strand
ACGGTACTAAAAACCATAATAGCAGCCAGCAAAGATACTAGGTTATTACCAATAGCTGTAGTAAATGCATTTTTAATTAAACCATAACGTTTTCGAATGTAGATAGCATATGTAAGAAACAATCCCCAGCCCGCTCCTGTATCCCAAGCGTTTTGAGTTAATGCTTCTAGCCATATCCGAGGATCTTTTAACTGACTCCATTCTGGAGTAAATAGATAACTGATCCCAGCCATTGAGCCAGGCAAAGTGATAGCTCTCACTACAGATATCAACACTATAATCAATAATGTCGGTATAAGAAATTTATTTACTTTTTCAATAGAGGTAACGCCCTTATAAATCGCAAATCCACCTACACTCATGGCTACCGCATGGAATAAAATTGGGAAACCGCTATCTTGAAACTGATTCCACAACGTATTAGAGGCTTCGGTTGTATTTGGCAAATCCGTCAATGCCATACTTCCGAAATAAAAGATATTCCATCCAACAACCACTGAATAATAAAATGCAATGGCAGTAGCCACGAACCCTATAAATCCACCTAAAAATGCAAATGGTTTACCCATAAAATGTGCAAACGCACCGATCGTGCCTTTCCTGGCAGTTCGCCCCATAACATATTCAACTATAATAAGTGGTATGCTCCACATGAATAGAAATATGACCCAAGCAACTAGAAATGCGCCTGCACCATCATCACCTCCATTTGAAGCAGCTATACGAGGAAACCTCCATATATTACCGGTACCTACTGCGATACCCAATGCACTGACCAAAAAAGCAAATCGCGATGAAAAACGTGGTGATGAATTTGACATTTTATTTCCTTTTAATTTTTTTGGACTGCAACCCAATCTTGAATTTGATCTTCCAATACATCTAACGGCACTGAGCCACTACCTAGTACTGTATCATGAAAATCCCTCACATCAAATTTTCTGCCCAACTCTTGTTCGGCAAACTTTCTTAATTCTTTAATTTTAAGTTCGCCAATTTTATAAGAAAGAGCCTGACCTGGCCAAGCAATATAGCGATCTGTTTCCGTTGTACATTCATGAATTGGTAAAGCCGTATTATCGGATAGATAATCTATAACTTGTTGACGTGACCATCCCATAGCATGGATGCCTGTATCAACCACAAGACGACATGCCCGCCACATTTCATAGGTGAGACGACCAAAATTACTGTAAGGATCTGTATAAAAACCTGCTTCAATTCCTAGATATTCACTATATAAACCCCAACCTTCACCAAATGCGGATAAATAAAGGCCTTTTCGAAATTCAGGAAGATCTTTTAATTCAGATGCAATAGAGTTCTGTAGATGATGCCCAGGAACTCCTTCATGAAGCGTTAAAGCTTCCAAATTATACAATGGGCGGACATCTAGCTTATAGGTATTAACCCAATAATACCCTGGCTCTTTGCTCCCTTCTGCAGGACCAACATATCTACCACCCGTATATTTTGGTGCCAAATCATCAGGAACAGGTGCCACACCGTAGGGTAATCGGGGCAACTTATTGAATAAAGACGGAAGTTTAGCATCCATTTTTTTTGCGATGAAAGAAGCTTCTTTAAGCAAAGCTTCGGGTGTTTTTGCATAGAATTGTGGATCTGTCCTAAGAAAATTTAAAAATTCAGAAAAGCTACCTTTGAACTCAACAGATTCAATTACCGCTTCCATTTCTCTCCGAATTCTTGCCACTTCCTTTAAGCCCATTTCGTGTATTTTTTGAGCACTGAGGTTTAATGTTGTGAAATGATCTATCTTAAAATTATAGTAATCCATTCCTCCTGGTAGTTTAGATGCACCTAATGTTGTACGGGCATTGGGATAGTATTCATTTAAGAAGAAATTCAAAAAAGAAGCATACGCTTTGACTGCACCATTCATGACTGCCTGCTGTCCCATTTTTTTTATTTCCAATTTTTGCTCAGCATTAAAGGAATTTGGGAAGGAACGAAATGGTTCATAAAAAGCACTTTCTTCATACGACTCTACTACATGAGTTTCTATCGTGACTTCATAACCTTTTAAAACAACTTTTGGGATTGAAATCCCATTATTAATACCAATTTGCATATTTGCAATCTGTTCATCAAAATACCTTGGAAAATCTAGCAGCCTTGAAATATAATTTTTATAATCCTCAACTGTGTTGAAAGGCATAGCTTTATACAAACGTGACAGACCTGTATGAAAACCAGAATCCGCATTGAATGGCATGCAGTAATCTTTGTATTCAATACCTCTTATTCGGCTATTTATGATCCGACTAAATATCTTATGATTCACCCTATCTTTTTTTGAAAGATCATTTAATTGGATATTATTTAAACGGTAATAAATGGATTCCCAAAAATTTAGATTTTTTTCAATTTGCTCTGTAGAAACAGATGGCATTCGATCATTTAATTTATGGTTACCCGCATAAGTCGCACTGATTGGATTGGTGTTCAATTGATATTGATCTGCATCCGAAAAAATTTGATATAGTTCATCCGTGGTATCCTGCTCAATGCATGACACGAAAAATAATGCCCCCCACAACATTAATATCCATTTTTTCAGTTTGTTATGATTCAATTTGCACTCCTGATTAGGGTCTAATTGTAATGCAAGACTATATTTTATACAAAATAAAAAACCCAAAAAATCTATCAAAAATGATAATGACTAAGAAAAATATGTAGAAGTTATTTAATCTAGATAAATCTGTAAGATAATCAATTTGCTAATTTCGATTAACTGTTTTATTAATCAACACCCGCCTCATTTTTGTAACTCTCGTAAACTTCGCGGAAAAGTTTGATATCTGCTTCAAAAGTCTCAGGCAGAAGAGGTCCAAAAGAAAAACGAAAGAATCGAGTATAGGGTGTTTTGTATGTGGGGTCTTTTGAATGAGGTCGACCCATGTCGCAGTCAAAAGCACAAAGAATTGCTGCACCATACTTAAATAGCCGCTTATTTAATTCATCGCTGGTCATTCCTTCTGGCAACTCAAGCCAGTGATAAAACCCACCATTACCAGTATAGACAGCTAAGCCCATCTTCTTGAAAGCTTTGCCATATCTCTCGCGCTGCCAATTGTAGTGTTCTTCAACCGCTTTGCGTGCTTTTTTGACGCGGCTAGATTCGAGAAGTTTTACTGCATAATGCTGAGATGGATGGCTAACGCCCCCCATTCCAAAACTGGAGTAATTAGCTAAAATTTCTATATTTGACTTGCTGGCAATGATCCAACCAATACGAATTCCAGGGGACTGGAGCCCCTTTGTACAGGCACCTGATAGGAAGATATTGCTATTATCAAGATCCTGTACAAATTCAATACCACTCACTGAAGGTGAATGGAACATTTCGTATGCTTCATCAAGTAGTATGCCATTCCCGGGTTGTTCCGCGATTTCTATTAGCTCACGTAATTCTTCACCTGAGCGTGTTTGTCCTGAAGGGTTTTGAGGGTTTGAGATGATAGGAAGAATTGCTGTTTCTACATCAAGATTCTTTCGGTCAAAGTATTCTGCATTTTTTGGATGAAAGTTATTTTCCTTATTGAAAGCAACAGTTTCATAGTCAGCCCCGGTCTGTGTCATTATATCAAGGTAGGCGGGCCACTCAATATTCCCGATTCTCACTTTTACTTGTTTTTTTAAAAATGCCATCACGGTGAAAATTCCAGGTCGACCCCCGGCAAAAATCATCACATTCTC
>JAYZKF010000023.1:0-6426 GCA_036163755.1 Fidelibacterota bacterium | reverse complement strand
TTTGCAAGTTAATTAGCTCTTTAATTGGCTCATGAGCAAATTTCATAGCATCAAGAAAAACTTCTTCAGTTATAAGCTCAGCTTCTCCCTCAACCATCACAATAGTTTGTTCATTACCGGAAACAATGATTTCCATATCAGAGTCTTCCATTTGAGACCGAGTAGGATTAATCACAAATTCATCATTAATTCGACCAACTCTAACTGTAGCAATAGGACCACTAAAAGGAATATCAGAAACCATAAGCGCTGCTGATGCACCTACGCCTGCTAGAGTGTCAGCCATATTTTCACCATCACTTGACATAACCGTAATAATTACCTGGGTTTCATTCTTAAATGATTTAGGGAAAAGTGGTCTTATAGGTCTATCAGTAAGACGACTCGTTAAGATTTCATGCTCCGATGGTCGAGCCTCTCTCTTAAAAAAACCACCTGGAATTTTTCCCCCAGCATAATGACGTTCTCTATATTCGACTTGAAGTGGGAAAAAATCAATATCCTCCCGCGCTTCTTTTGCTGCATTTACCGCAACTAACACAGTTGTTTCCCCGTGAGTGACCATAACAGCTCCATCTGATTGACGAGCTATTTTACCAGTCTCAATAGATAATTTATTTCCATTGAGATCCATTTCATATTTTTTCATTTTTTTCTTCTCTTATTACTAATTAGTTACGGCGAATTGCTAATTCTTCAGTTATTTTTAAATACGAATCAGGATTCGTTCTGCGAAGATATTTTAATAACTTTTTTCTTTGCGATACTAACATAACCAGTCCTCTTCTAGAGTGGTTATCTTTTTTGTTTTCTTTGGCATGTTCCGTAAGCGATCTAATCCTGGAAGTTAACAATGCAACTTGAACTTCAGAGGAACCTGTATCCTTATCGTTTTTACCATATTTTTTTACTATCTTTTGTATTTCTTTATTGTCTAAAGACATTTTGTCTCCTATTTATATTTCTGCATCAAACTTATGCAGTTTTCTTTATCTTTATTTAATTGTTTAATTAATTCTTCTGGATTTGAGAATCTTTTTTCATCTCGGATCCGTTCTAAAAATTCTACTTCTATCAACTTTCCATATAATTTGTTTGAGTTCATATCGAAAAAATGAACTTCCATTACAAAATCTGTTTCATTGAAGGTTGGTCGAATACCTAAGTTACACATACCATATAGATTTTCACTATTAATCCTTCCACGTATAAAATAGACACCATTTGCAGGGACTAATTGATTTTCTTCTTGTGGAATGAAATTTGCAGTTGGATAGCCAAGTTCTTTCCCACGACCTGATCCATGAACGACCGTTGCTTTAAAACCGAATACCCAACCAAGTTCAAATGAAGCTCTTCTAACAAAGCCACTATTTATTAAATTTCGTATATGTGTGCTTGAAATAATCATATCCTGATCAGTAACAGGTTCAACTATATGAACATCAATATTATTATTATTTCCATATTTTTTTAAAAACTCTGGTGACCCTTCTCTATTAAACCCAAAATGATGATCATATCCTACTATTATACTATGAGGGTTAAAATATTTTATTATTATTTTGTTTAAAAATTCATCTGCGCTAAACTTAGAGAATTCTCTATCAAAGGGAATAATTAAAGCAATATCTAGGTTTAATGATTCAAAAATTTCTAGTTTTTTATCAATATGCATTAACAAGGGTAGTTTATTAGAAGATTCGAGTATATGCCTAGGATGTGGATCAAATGTAATTAATACTGATTTACAATTATTAGACTGAGAAAGTGAAATTACTTTTTTGATTATATCTTGATGTCCACGATGACAACCATCAAATGTCCCAATTGTTACTATGCTTTTGGGGGACTTATTAATTAAATCTAATTTTTGATAGATTTCCATTGTTTTTCAAAATCTTTAATTTTAATTGTATCTGCAATATTAAATGTCCCTACGTTCGTTCTAATCAACTTATCTAGATAGCCAACAGTACCAAGATTATTGGCAATATCTGACCCCAAAACTCTGACATAAGTTCCTTTTGAACAAGTCACTGAAAATGTAATTATGTTTTTAGTATACTCAATGAGTTTCATTTCAGAAATATTAGATAAAATTGGATCTCTTTTGATTGTTTTATTTTTACGTGCCAATTTATATAGTCTGATGCCATTAACCTTCTTAGCAGAATACATTGGTGGCAAATGATTGTAATCCCCAACAAAGCTCCTAAGAACTGAAACTATTTTTGATATTTCTAAATCAGGAATAATCTTATTTTCTATTATTTTTCCTTCGTTATCCAGTGTGTCAGTTTTTGCTCCTAAGACTAATTTAGCCTCATATGATTTTTTGTTGTTCGATATATTTTGTAAACGCTTAGTATCCTTACCAGTACCGATAATTAATACTCCTTCGGCAAAAGGATCTAAAGTGCCACCATGACCTACTTTTTTCTCTTTTGTAATGAATCTTATTTTATTTACTACATCAAAACTTGTCCAGCCGACAGGTTTATATATACTATAAATCAAAAACTATTATTCCTTAAAATCCAAATCATGAAAAATTTTTTCAATCTTTTCTACATAAGAATTTGTATCATCATAAAAAAATTTTAATTCAGGTGTGAATTTAATACGAAGATTTTGTCCAAGATATTTTCTGAAAGCTTTTGCTTTAGAATTCAATTCTGAGTCAATTTTATCCATAGTTTTTTTTCGATTAACTACACTATAAAAAATTTTAGCATTTTTCAAATCCTTTGATATAGTTACATGAGTAAATGTGATAAAACCTAGATTAGATAAATCAATATATTGAGTTTGTATCTGACCGAGTATATTTAATATTTCACTCGCGACCCGATCAGTTCTTTTATAGGGTCGTTCGCCGCTCAAGATAATTCTAATTTTCTTTTAATAGATTTTATCTCGTAGCATACAATAATATCACCTTCCTTGAATTTGGAAAAATTATCAATTCCAATTCCACATTCAAAACCTTCACGTATTTCTTTTGCTTCGTCCTTGATGTGTTTTAAAGATGTAATTTCTCCCTCAGCGATTTGTTCATCTTCTCTTATTACGCGAGCTTGCCCATTACGAACTATTGTGCCTTCAATAACTTTGCTACCAGCTATAAAGCCAATTTTAGGAATTTTAAAGGACTGCTGAACTGTTGCGCGACCTAAAATTTCCTCCACTTGATCTGGCTCAAGAAGACCTTCAACCGCAAGCGTGACATCTTCTACTGCCTGATAAATAATATTATAAGTTCTTATGTCTACGCCTTCCTGCTTTGATTGGAGTTTAGCATTAGATGAAATTTGCACATGAAACCCAATTATAACAGCATTAGAAGCAGCTGCTAATAAAACATCTGATTCTGAAACCATACCTACTGCTTTATGAATAACTTGAACGCCAACTTCTTTATTTGAAATTTTTTCAAGTTGTTCTGCAAGTGCTTCTATTGATCCATCAACATCACCTTTTATTATTAAAGGAAGACTTTTAATAGCCCCCTCTTTTATTAATGCTGACATTGCATCTAAACTTTGCGCACTAATTTTTCTATGATCAATCTCCCTTTTTAATCTTTGTCGCTCTGATGCTATTCTTTTTATTTCTTTTTCATCACTAACTACAGCAAATATATCAGCTGACTGAGGAACTTGATCAAAACCAAGTACTTGAACAGGAAAAGATGGACCAGCTTCTTTAACACGTTTTCCATTTTCATTCATCATTGCCCTAACTTTGCCATGAATATTATTGCAAATAAAAGGATCCCCTACCTTAAGAGTTCCCTTTTGAACTAAAACAGTTGCAATTGGACCATGTCCTTTATCAAGCTTTGAATCAATAACTGTACCTCTAGCCAATGTATCTTTGTTTGCCTTTAGTTCTAGCATTTCTGTTTCTAACAACATTGATGAAATAAGGTCATCCACTCCATCTCCAGTTTTAGCTGAAATAGGTATTGCTTGTACCTTACCACCCCAATCTTCAACTAGAACTTCCTTCTCAGATAACTCTCTTTTGATTCTTTCTAAATCAACATCAGGTAAATCTATCTTATTTATAGCAATAATAAGCGGTACTTCAGCAGCTCTTGCATGATCAATGGCTTCAATAGTCTGAGGCATTACGCCATCATTAGCTGCAACAACCAAAACAACTATATCCGTTACTTTTGCTCCTCTAGATCGCATTGCTGTAAAAGCCTCATGCCCTGGTGTATCAAGAAATGTTATTGTTTGATTATCTTTTAAATTAACAGTATATGCACCAATATGTTGCGTAATACCTCCAGATTCATCATCTACAACATTTGTTTTTCTAATATAATCTAATAAGGAGGTCTTTCCATGGTCAACATGTCCCATTACAGTTACAACTGGAGGACGATCTACGGCTTTTTTAATATCTTCTTTACTTTCATCTAAAGTAAATAATTCTTCTCCAACATCTTCAATCTTTTTAGGAATATAGCCAAATTCTTCAGAAAGCAATTCTATAACATCCCAATCTAATCTTTGATTAATTGTAGCTAAAACTCCTAAAGACATACATTTTTGAATTATGTCATTCGGTTTTGTTTCAAATATTTTAGATAATTCATCAACGCTTGAATATTCAGCAATTTTTATAGGCTTTGTTACAACTTCAGCGTTATCATCATTTTCATCTTTTTCTTTCTTATATATTTTTTTCTTAACCTTGGTATCAATTTTTGCTGTGATTTTTCTTACAGTCTCAGCCGCAGATTTACTTTTATTTGTTTCTTTTTCTTTCTTTATATTTTTTCGGTGAGTTGTTCCTTCGCCAACCTGCGACCTAATCTCAGAAAGGTCAATCCTTCGCATTTTTTTCTTTGGTTTTTTTGCTAAGTTTCTAACTTTATCTGCTTCTTCTTTCTCCTTCTTCTCTTTTAAAGCTCTTAGCTCAGCCTCTTCTTTTTCTTTCTTTTTCTCCTGAGCTACTTTTATTTCATCATCTTTTATCTTCTTTTCTTCCTCAGCTTTTTTCCGCTCTTTGTTTTCAAGATCACGTTGTTCTGCTAAAGTTAGTAGATTTAGCTTCTTATTAGCCTTTTGCTGTTCAAGTATTCTAGTGTCATGGATTTCTCGACGTACTTGTTCTTTTCGATATCTATCAACAGATTCTTTATCTTTATGAAATTCAGATATAATTAATTGGTAAATATCATCATCAACAGGTGCCATATGACTAGCAACTTTTATCTTTTTCCCATCTAAAAAGGACAATATATCTGTATGTGAGATATTTAATTCTTTTGCAATTTGAAATATTCTACGTTGTGCCATTATATTTATGATTGGACCTTATTTAAATCTTAATTTACTTCTTCTACTACCTCTTCTTCAGCTGATTCATCTTCATTTACTTCTTCTACTACCTCTTCTTCAGCTGATTCCTTTTGATTGTTCTCAACGAAGTTCTGGACCGCATCATATATTTTTTCAAGTGAATTTTCAGAAATGCCTTTAATGTCTAACAACTTTTCTTCAGAAGCATTCATTAAGTCAGATATAGATAAAATATCATTTTCACTTAAAGGTTTAATTGATCTAGCAGGTATATTTTCTAATTCAGAAAGAGGTGTGTTTTGTTCAGTTTGTTTTTGCGCATACTCGTTCTTACCAAATGCATCAATTCTATATCCAGTTACATTTGATGCTAAATTAACATTTACACCTCGTCTGCCAATTGCCATTTCTAGATCATCATCATCAAAAATAGCTATACAATAATTTCTATCATCATCAATATATAGATCTAGTGGCTTTGCGGGTGATAAAGCTCTAGAAATCAAAACTTCCGGCTGTTCACTAAAATTAATAATATCAATTTTTTCATTATTTAATTCACGAACAATAGCTTGAATTCTACTACCTCTCATACCAACGCAGGCGCCAACAGGATCAATCCTACGATCATGAGACTGTACTATGATTTTTGCCCTTTCGCCTGGATAGCGCGATATTGAACTAATTTCTATTACCCCATCTTCAATTTCTGGGACTTCCATTTCAAACATTTTATATAAAAAGTGATTGTCACTTCTAGAGATAATAATATCAGGTCCTCTAGATGTAATTTCTACGGATTTAATTACTGCTCTAAGAGTATCACCTCTTCTGTACCTTTCTGATTGGATTAACTCTTTTCTAGGCATTCGGAGCTCAGCATATTCAATATTCACAAAAATATTATCTCTTTGAATCTGATGAACAGTCCCAATTACAATTTCGCCAATACGATTAGCATAATCTTCATATATGTATTTTTTCTCTACATCTTGTAATTTTTGCGAGAAGAACTGTTTCGCCATATGTATCATTCTCCTGCCGAATATCATGGGATCAATAATTTCAATATAAGAATCACCAACATTTAAATCTTTCGCCATAT
>JAYZKF010000022.1:0-12239 GCA_036163755.1 Fidelibacterota bacterium | reverse complement strand
CGCCAGATGGTAAGCATCTCGCATATATACATCGTGATGATCGCCAAACAATATTGATTGTTCATGACCTAGAAACGCGTGAAGAAAAAGTGATCAGTAGAAACCTTGATTTTGATCGTCAGGATAGCGGCAGCTTTTATGGCTCTTATACTAATATGAGTTGGCACCCTAATGGCCAAGAGATATTTATTTCATATCAGGGTGGTATTCATGCGGTGAAAGTTCGAACAGGAAAAGCACGTAAAATTGAATTTTCAGCACCAGTTAATCGAGAAATAAAAGAAACCGTTCGCTTTAAAGTCGATGTGCCACGATCAAAAGGCACCACACGCTCTCATCGTTGGTCAACTAAAATTCAAGGTGGAATTTTGTATGAAGCGATGGGCGATTTATATCTTAAAAAAGGATCAAATATTAGAAACTTGACTAATTCCAAAGATCATGAAACTAATCCTGTCTATGATTCTAAAACAAGAATGATCTATTTTGCTTCTTGGAATGATAAAGATTTTGGCGGGGTCTATAAAATGGCGGTCAATAATAATAAACGGGAAAAAATATCAAGTGTTCGCAGTCAGTATGGATCCATTGCTTTATCAAAAAAAGGTCATGTCGCTTATATAAGAGGTGGCGGATCATTAATTGATGGAAATCATCTTGAAGGTCAGAATGATTATAAACTGGTTTTGAATTGGAAAGATGAAGAAAAAGTATTAGCGGACATCACCTGGATTGGAAATATGTTTGCTAAAAGACCCCCGAGTGTATTTTTTGGATCCGATGATCGAATATATTATTCTGATTATGTATCAGATACACTAACAATTAAATCCATTACGCTAGATGGACTTGATGAAAAATCAATATACAAGTTTTCAAATGCGACGCGTGCTATTATTTCTCCAAATATGGAATGGGTTGCATTCAGGGAATACCATCGAAGCTTTGTGACGCCATTTGAATATGTGGGGAATACTTTAATTGTTAGCGCTGCTGATAAAAAAGGATTTACGCAAAGAGTTGATCAAAAAAATGATGGTGATTTTATGTCCTGGTCTGATGATAGTAAAATATTATCTTGGACTCGGGGTCGATATCATTTTGAAAAATCTCTTTCCGATATTCTAAAGCAAAATAAAAAATTGTCTAAATCTGATCTTTCGTTTACCTATAAAATATCAAAACCTGAAACCGTTGTTGCGTTAACGGGCCTTCGTGTAATGACAATGAATAAAAACAAATTGATTTTAGATGACGCAACCATTCTGATCCGATCAGATGAAATCGTGGAAGTAGGAAGGAATGTTAATATTCCAAAAGAGGCAAAAGTATTTGATTTATCTGGTCGAATAGTAATGCCGGGAATGTTTGACGCTCATGGGCATTATGGAAGTCCAATGTCTCCACTTAATGTGATTGAACAAAGCTTATATGGTCTCCAGGCTAACTTGGCCTATGGGGTAACAACGATGTATGATGTATATGGTACAACTCAAAAAGATTTTTGGGTATCTGACATGCTTCAGCGAGGCGATATTGTTGGGCCAAGGATTTATTCGGTAGGAGACCCAATGTTTGTTACTAAGTACAGATCAAAAATGCATCGCCCAATCAAAAGTTTAGAAGATGCAATCGAGCATGTGCAATTTAATAAAGATCATGGGGCAAGAGCCGTTAAGGATTATTCAAATCATACCCGAGCAGCAAGGCAACATTTAGTCGAGGCATGTCGCCAATTAGGAATCAATGTTATCAGCGAGTCATTTAGTAACCCTCAAATGAACATGACTCAAATTGTTGATGGGTTTACTGGTCTTGAACATACGATGGGTCTTGAACCAATCTATGAAGATGTAATTCAGCTACTTACACATTCGAAACTTGGGATTACTCCAACATTGGTTGTGGTCTATAATGGACCATCAGGAGAAACATATTTTCATCAAACGGAAAGACTGTGGGAGGATAAAAAACTTTTACAGTTTTTTAGGAAAGATGAATTAATCCGATTAAGACGACCTACTTATTATTGGGAAGATGATCATTATTCTATCCAAATGGGCAAGACTCTAAAAAAACTTTATGATCGAGGTGTGAAATTATTTATGGGCGCTCATGGTCAAATGATGGGTCTTGGTGCACATTGGGAAATGGAATTATTCACTCAAGGTGGTTTTACAAATTATGATGCGATTGAAATTGCAACCATTAATGGCTTTGCTCATCATGGATTAGATCATATCCTTGGATCAATCGAAGTTGGAAAACTTGCAGATATGGTTATCATGACAGAAGATCCATTGGATGATATTCGCAATACAAGGTCAATCGAATATGTGATGAAGAATGGAGTATTATATAGTGGGAAGGATGCTAGTCAAGTTTATCCTACACCAACTCCAACTCCTAAACTCTATTTTAAAGAGTAACTATATTTCGATAAGATAAGTACCTTTAGTCGCTTTGAATCCTTTTTTAGACCAGGTGGCTACCGTGGGCTCGCCACCTTTTCTACCTTGAATTGCAGCGCAACCAACCTCCCCATCTTTTGATAGGGCAACGATTTTATCATTGAAATCAACCTTTGATGGTCCGCCATTAATATCAATAATGCGTTTACAAACAGCTTCACATGCTTCTTGAGGGCTCATGCCGTTACGCATATATTCTACGCCGAGAAACGATCCACATGATCTGATCATTTCTTCACCTCTGCCAGTAGCGCCAACAGCACCGACTTCATTATCGACATAAAGACCAGCGCCAATTATAGGAGAGTCACCAACGCGACCTGGAATTTTCCACGCAAGACCACTTGTTGTAGTAATGCCTGCAACATCACCGTTTTTATTTACGCCTAAGACATTAATAGTGCCTGTGGTTCTATCGTGATTATAATTGCCATCGGCAGGTGGGAAGTAATCATCTTTATCGGAGAGATTTTCTTTCCACTCCACCCAAATTTTCCGGGTGCTTTCGGTTAACAAATTTTCAACTTTAAAGCCATGCATTCTGGCAAAATCCTGTGCGCCTTTACCTACAAGATGAATGTGATCCGTACGTTCCATCACTAATCGAGCAACCGAGCAAGGTGTTTTGATTCCCTCAAGGCAAGCGACAGATCCACAATTGTGATCAGGACCATTCATAATTTGCGCATCTAATTGTACAACCCCATCTTCATTTGGTAGTCCACCATAGCCAACAGATGTATCATTTGGATCTAATTCTGTTACATTGGCTGATTTTTCAATTGCATCTAATAATGTCCCATTTTTTCTCAAAATATCCCATCCAGGTTTTAAAACTTTTCTTCCCCATTGTTCACCTCTACTACATAAAATAATGGGATTATCTTTTTTTGCAGTTGATGTTTTTCCGAGCAGTTCCGACTTAATTGCTGGTATAGATATTCCTAAAGCGGATAAGGTTTTAATAAATTTTCTACGATCGATCATTTGATTCCTCTCCCGAATGATTTAAAAAATTAAAATTAATTATACAAGAATCTAATGCAAAATTAGAATGATTGGTGACACAGACTGCATTGAATTAATTTCGAGGGTCAAATAGACAATTTATTTATGTCAAAAGCCTACCCCGTAACACTATATCAAATCTTTCGTTTGTGGTTGCCTTTAGCAGGGAGTTGGCTTTTAATGGGGATTGAATCTCCCATGCTAAGCGCATTTGTGGCTCGAATGGCTACACCTGAGATTACTTTAGCATCATGGGGTTCTTTGGTTTATCCTATCTCATTGGCGATTGAAGGTCCGATCATAATGCTTTTAACCGCAAGCACTGCATTGAGTGAAAATCGAAAAGCTTATAATAAGCTCTTCAAATATATGGTGATTATGTCGGTCGTCTTGTCTCTGCTTCATATTGTATTAGCTTTTACTCCATTATTTTATTTTTTGGCTGATAACCTAATGAATATTCCTGATGAACTTTTAGAACCAGGTCGTATTGGCTTGCAGATAATGACACCATGGACAATTATGATTGCATGGAGAAGATTGAATCAGGGTGTTATGATAAAGTATGGAAATTCTAAATCTGTTGCGATAGGAACAGTTATACGACTTGTTGCTCTTGTTTTTGTCTTATCATATGGTAAGTGGTTCACATCATTGTCAGGTATAATTGTTGGATCTAGTGCTGTTGCAATTGCGGTAACGATGGAAGCGTTATACGCTCATGCAGCTGTCCAGAAGATATTAAATCATAAATTGCCTGCAACAAGCACTCATGCAGATATTACCCGGCAGAGCTTCACAAAATTTTATTTACCTCTGGCAATTACCCCATTAGCCACTTTATTAATTCATCCTATTGGGGCTGCAGGAATGAGTAGAATGCCAGAAGCCCTTTCGTCTCTTGCATCTTGGCCAGTAGTCTATGGTTTAATTTTTTTAACCCGGTCAATGGGTTTTGCATTTAATGAAGTTGTTGTTGCATTGCTTGGTAAACCAGAAGGGAACCGTCAACTATTTAGATTTACGCAAATATTAGCTTTTTCAACAATCGGTTTAATGGGACTAATTGCCTTTACGCCATTGGGTGAAATTTGGTTTCGTGATGTGTCAGGACTTTCCGGAAAACTAACACAATTATCCTCTTTTACCATCATGTTTGCTATCTTAATGCCGGGATATCAGGTATATCAAGCTTGGTATGCGGGATTATTGGTTCACCATCATCAAACTAAAGGAATTAGTGAAGCAGTTATGATTTATGCATCTTTAGCCATAATCGGATTATGGATAGGAACAAGAATAGCTGATTTTCCAGGAATTTACTGGGCAATTAATGTCTTTGTTATCGCTGGACTAAGTCAAACTTTCTTTTTGCGATATCGTTATAAGAGAATTAGTATTTGATAATGGAAAAATCAGATTTAAGAGATAATGTAACGATTAAATATCCCCAGATTGACGATTCTGCATTTATTGCAAGAGGCGCGCAGGTTATTGGTGATGTTATTTTGAAAGTAGATAGTTCAATCTGGTACAATACGGTAGCGCGTGCGGATATTAATCAGATCGTAATTGGAGAGCGAACCAATATCCAAGATAATAGTGTAATTCATTTAGAAAATGATCAGGGCGTAATTGTAGGAGATGATGTAACTGTTGGACACAATGCTATAATCCATGGTTGTACAATTAAAAATGGAGCACTAATAGGAATGGGCGCAATAATTATGAATGGCGCTGTTATTGGTAAGGGAGCAGTTGTAGGTGCAGGCGCAGTCGTCAAGGAGAATATGGTAGTCGGAGATTATGAATTAGTAGTTGGTGTGCCAGGCAAAATTGTCAAAACGCTTCCAGCTTCTGTATATGATGAGAATGTAAAATGGGCAAAAAAGTACGTGCAATTGGCAAATATACATAGATCACATAGTGAGGGTAATAATTGAAATTAAAACGTAATGATCCTTGTCACTGCGGAAGTGATAAAAAATTCAAAGATTGCCATGGTAAGGCAAATCAATCTGACCCATGGAAAAAAATGTTAATCTATGGTGCAATTGCACTGGTATTAATTTGGTTTATAATGGATCTTTTATCCACAGGAGAGTCTAGTCTAAGTTCTGCTCCTCCAGGAAAGGTCTGGTCTGAAGAACATGGTCATTATCATGATATCAATCCAACTCCTTCTGCCCCTCAACAAAGATTAAATGTGCCTAGACCAGAAGGACCGGCTCCTGAAGGAAAAGTATGGTCATCTGAGCATGGACATTGGCATGATATTAATCAATAAAAGAATAATATCACTTTTATTTTCAATAGGGTTATTTCTTTTATCTTGTGACGATGATTCAGAATTATGTATTGATAAGTTGCAGATTGATAGGGATGCAATTTGTCCAATGGTCTATGATCCTGTGTGCGGTTGTAATGGTTTAACTTATTCAAATGACTGTGAAGCGAAGAAATCAGGACTCAAAATTTGGATCCAAGGCGCGTGTTCAGGCCCAAGAAAAACCCCCCAATAAATTAATCTTAGTTCATTGAAAATTGTTTTAGCAACTCACAATAGGGGTAAAATGGAAGAAATGTCTGCTATTCTATCCCATCTTCCTATAGAAATCCTTACTTTAGATTCATTTCCTGAAATTGGTGATATTCCTGAGACGGGAGAAACACTGAAAGAGAATGCATTTATTAAAGCTGAAGCAGTGCACAAAATAACGGGATTACCTGCTTTAGCAGATGATACTGGCCTTGAGGTTGATGCTCTAGAGGGAGCTCCTGGAGTTTTTTCTGCAAGATATGCAGGTGAGGATGCAACTTTTTTTGATAATTGCACCAAATTAATTAAAGAATTAGGTGATATTCCATCAAGTAAGAGGACTGCTAGGTTTCGAACTGTGATTTCCTTCGTGAAAAATGAAAAAAAACTATGGACTGAGGGAATAGTAGAAGGTATCATATTAGATCATATGAAAGGTGAAGGTGGTTTTGGATATGATCCTATATTTTACTATCCAAAGCTAAAAAAAACCTTTGCTGAGCTAAAAAAAGACGAAAAGAATAATATTTCACATCGTGGGAAAGCTTTGCGTAAGTTCCAGGAAATCCTAGAAAATAGGATATAATCGAATGGTTAAACATAAAGGAGCTGACTATAGCCTCAACGTTAACGGATAAATAAGACCACTAAGTGGTAAAACTAAAGCCCGTAAGGGCCTTGTTAACAACTAAACATGGAGGTGGATCCATTGTTAAAACGGATCCTAATTGTCAGCATTCTTTTATGGATGACCGTAATTCACCCTATATACGGCCAGAGGGACCCGTCTATCTCGGATCTACCAAATAATTGGCATCCAAACACTCCATATCTCTACAATCCATATAAGCAAAACTCTTATTCCTTGATTATGCCCTATGATTCAAGTATCTACGTTGGGCGTAATCTTATTCGTCTTCCCTTTGTCGTTGTCAGAAATATTGATATTGCGAAAGATTGGTCTACGATCACTTTCACAGGGAAATTGCTTGGGAAATCATTAAATGTTCCATTTGTAGCCCCTTTAGAATGGTATTTAGATCGTCAAATGAAAATTAACCGCGAAGTTGCAATGTTTAAAGCAATTCAAGATACAGCTAGAACACGAGGAGGTCAGTCCCAGATATTACAGGATAATAGAGGTCGAGGGATTGAAGTTATTGGGCTTGATGTTGGAAGATTAGGAAGAGTTTCATTGTCAGCTCGGGGAAATGTAACCCTTAAAGGAAACTTGGTATTCCAAGATCAAGAATTGATTCGATCAAAATTAAGTGAAACACGCAATACACATTTAGAATTTGATCAAACTCAGCGAATAAGTGTTGAAGGTAAAATTGGAGACCGCGTGTCTGTTAATGTGGATCAAGACTCAGAAAGAGATTTTAATTGGGAAAATAATATTAGAATTAATTATAAAGGTGAAGAAGATGATATCGTTCAATCAGTTGATGCAGGGAATGTTTCATTATCTCTTCCAGGTTCGCAATCTCTGATGGGTTCAGCTAGTCATCAAGGTTTATTTGGTGTAAAAACAGTATCTAAACTGGGGCCAATGGATATCACCGCAATTGCTTCCGTAGTAAACACCGAGAAAAAATCTCAAGAATATACGGGTAGGAGCGAAGCTCAAACTTATGAGATCAAAGATTATAATTATGTTGCCAATAAGTATTTCTTTATTCACGAATGGTTCAGAAATGGTGTTTCGAAGCAAATTGATGGTAAACAAATTTATATACCATCATTTTATCCTCTTCAATCGGGACTTCATTTAATTGGTAATGCAGTGGTGCGAAACTTTGAACTTTATCAATTAGATCAAACCACTAATTCTGAAACAAACCCTGGGACTGCTTTTGCGGATTTAGATAATCCACAAGAGAGTAATGACCAAACTGGAAATTTTAAACGTCTCGAACAAGGTCAAGATTATGTGTTGAGTGAAGATTTAGGCTATATACGATTAAGACAAAAAGCAAGCGATGAAGTTTTTGGTTGTACCTACGTTATTGCTGACCGCATTACAGGAGATACGCTTGCCGTTATTGGTGAGGGCATATCTAATGAAAATGACCAATTAAAAATGAAAATGTTAAAACCTAGAAATTTAAATCCAAGTCATCCAGTATGGCCTTTAATGTTCAAAAATGTCTATTACCTTGGTGCTAACAATATTAATCGTGAAGGTTTTGAGCTTAGAATTATCAATGATCGTTTGCCCGTCCCAAGTCATTTAGATCCTCAAGGAAACCCCTATATTACTCAATTTGGTTTAGATAGTTTGAACGAAAGTGGCGTACGTACAGCTGATCAAAAGATTGATTTAACTAATGCAAATATTATTAGTTTAATTGAGGGAGAACTATTTTTTCCGACTTTTCATCCATTTGCAGCAGATACACTAGTTGATGGAAACCAAAATCCTGGATTAAAAGGCTCATTAGGAGAAGGTAAAATGTACTTTAGTACGCAACAGACGCAAATCACAAATGATAGTAGATTTACGATTGCTGTTGATTATGCTAACCAAAGTTCAACAATAAATCTTGGTGGATTCATGGTCGTTGAAGGAAGTGAGCAGGTATACAAAGGTGGAATTCCTCTTAAAAGAGGCATTGATTATCAAATTGATTATTTTAGTGGAACAATAGTTCTTTCTGAAGATATTGATCCAAATGCTGATTTAAAGGTGATTTATGATAAACATCAGATAGTAACATTTGATAAGAAGACAATTTTAGGTGTTAGATCACAAATGGATTTTGGAGAAAAATCTTTTATTGGCGGTACAGCTTTATATTATAACCAAAGCGTCATGAATGAAAAAGTTGAAGTGGGGTATGAGCCAATGAGAAACTTTATTTGGGGTTTGAATGGACGTTTCCAACAAGATCTCCCATCAATGACACGGACATTAGATAAATTGCCTATGATTGAAACAGAAAAACTTTCGGCATTTTCCTTTGAGGGAGAATTCGCACAGATATTGCCAAATCCAAACCCAATAAATAATAAAGCAACGGGAGATTACAATGGCGTGGCTTTTATTGATGATTTTGAGGGTTCAAAACGTACTACATCAATTCCAATTTTAAGGCGCTTTTGGAGAGAATCTTCTGCCCCAGTAGATATTCGTACAGGAGAGACCCTGAATCAGAGAAAAAGGGGAAGGTTAAGATGGTTTAACCCTTTTGTTCAAATTCGTACAAAAGATATATGGCCAAATTTATCTACTTCAATTCAAGCACAGAATGAAACAACAGATATTATGATTTTAGATTATAGTAAGCGTGCACATCAGGAAAACATTCCAGATGACTCTGTTTGGACAGGAATAATAACACCATTTTATTCAGGAGACTATGACCAAACTCAAACCAAATTTTTTGAAATATGGCTACAATCTGCACCAAATATGGAAGGAACAATCTCAATTGATCTTGGACAAATAAGTGAAGATCGTGATGGAAATGGATTACTTAATACTGAAGATATTCCGGTCGGAGGATTAATTGGTGATGGGATACTAGATGATGAGGAAGATATTGGATTAGATGGATGTACTGATGAAAATGAAGATGGATGGGGTTCTTGTCTGGATTCTACAGGACCAACTTACAGTGATTATTTATCATCAGGAGAAACTCAATTAATTAATACGTTTAGTGATGTTGATTTAAATGATCCAAATGGTGATAATTTTGAATATTCTGAAGGGAGTAATGATTTCAGATTTATCAATGGAACAGAAAAAAACGCTCTTGATGCTGGTAGATATCCTGATACTGAAGATTTAGATCGAACTGGCTTTTTAGATCGAACAAATAATTATTTTACAAAATCATTCTCTCTTACAGATACAACATATTTAGCTGGTGAAACGCGAAAAAATGGGATTGCAACTGGATGGAGATTATTTAGAATACCTTTAGCTGATTTTGAGACAAGTATTCCTGGTGAAAATAGAGAGTGGAATAATATACATCATATGCGTCTTCGATTAAGTAATATTGCAGATTCCGCTTTTATCTATATTGCTAAACTTGAATTAGTTGGAAATGAATGGCAAGAATTGGGTATTGCATCAGATTCTACAGCAAAATTTAATAAAGAAAATGCGGACTCGATTTTTTCCATAGCGGTTGTTAATACAGATGATAATGCAAATTACCGTCCACCAGAAGGCGTCCAAGGTGAATATGATCGCATTAACCAAATCCGATCAAAAGAACAATCTTTAGTTCTCAAATTCAATGAGCTTCCTGGGAAAGCAAGTGGTGCAGCAATGAAGACATTAATGTCTCTAAGTGGAGAACGTGCCCAAAGTTATTTATCCTATGAAAAAATGAAAATGTATGTTCATGGATCGAGTCCTTGGATCAGTAATGAAAGTTCTAATGTAGAAATGTTTTTACGATTTGGTTTAGGCGAAAATTATTATGAACTACGGCAACCAGTTTATGATGGATGGGATGAAGGGCAAAATCGAAATTCTATTGAACTTGATCTAGAGTGGTTAACTAGTTTAAAGCTACGAGATTCATCATCTGTAAAGAAGTTTAGAGATTCTGATATTTTTATGGATTCTACAAATTATAAAGAATATAGATTTACAGATGAGTTAGGTATCGAGACTGGAAAGGTTGTTCAAATAAAGGGTCAGCCTGCATTAAATAGAATTCAATTTTTTATAGTTGGAGTAAGAAATCTTATAGAAACTCCTATAAGCGGAGAGGTATGGTTAGACGAGTTTAGATTGAGTGGGGTAAATCGAGATAAAGGTATATCAATGCGGGTTCAGAGTCGATTCAATTTAGCTGACCTAATGAATACATCTTTTGCATATAGGCGCCAAGATGCGGACTTTCACATGCTTCAAAGTAGATTAGGAACGAATAGAACAAATGAGAGCATGAATTTCAATACGGGATTTAATATAGACAAATTTCTTCCTTCAACTTGGGGAGTAAAAATTCCAGTATCCACAACTTTTGCTAATTCAATTACTAAACCAAAATATTTTCCCGGTCAAGATATATTGGTTGATCAATCAAATGTGCCTGATTCAATACTAAATAAATCTAATGCAATTACTTTTTCTATTGGAGCATCGAAGACATCAAAGTCCGATAACAAATTAATAAAATACACTTTGGATCGAATAAATACGCGGTTTACAGCAAATAGAAGAAGTATGTCAAATGAAATTCAAAAGGAAGTATTAAATGAATCTTATTCAGGACAAATCAGTTATGCTTTGCCATTTGGTAGAAATAATTATTTTATGCCGTTTAAATGGATGAGTTCCGTCCCCTGGGTTGGTGAAAAACTAGGGAATACTCAATTGTATTATACTCCCTCAGCTTTTAATGCATCTATGAATTTTAATGAAAGGTTATCCCAAAAGACCCCTAGAAAAGGAAAATCGTCTCCAGATGATTATAATTTTGGATTAAATCAAACCTATTCATTGGATTATAGGCTAACCGAATCAATCAATACCAAATATGCTCGCGCTGTAGTAAGTAATATGAATGATAATAGAGGATATATCCCTGCAACCTTGGCCAAAGGTGACTTTGGGTTTATAACTGATATAACTGAAAATTTTAATTCTTCATTCGCACCAACAATACAAGATTGGTTAAAACCTACATTTAATTATTCAGCAAATTATCGTTGGAATAAAGCTAGAGACAGTAACATTGAAGGTGCAAATATAGGAAACCAGTTGAGGTTTTCATCTGGCATTAGTCTTTCTCCAGTAAGATTGGTGGAATTAATCTATAAACCTTCTTCTGGGCGTTCAGCACCTCAGCGGCAAACTACAAGGCCACCTCCAGTTCGCTCTAGAGCCAGAACTCGCGGAGAGAGGTTTAGAGAAGATGAAGATATTAAGGGTGCTACTCCAGTCAATCGCGATGAATTAGAGAAACAAGAAAAAGAGCAAAAAGAAAAGAAATCTAAACTAGCGGACAGTAAATTATTAAAAGGGGTTCATGGCTTTGCAAGAAAAATAACGCCAATTAATCTTTCTTATACTGAAAATATTAATAAAACAGGAATGGGAGTTTTGGGCTCAGTCCCTTTTGGGTACAGATTCGGAACGCAACGTGATCATGGTTTAGATCATTCTGCTCAAGTTGGCACTAATACCGGTAATTTTGACCATAGACGCGATTTTTCAATACGATCAGGTTTAAATCTGACTCGTTCTATGT
>JAYZKF010000021.1:0-5630 GCA_036163755.1 Fidelibacterota bacterium | reverse complement strand
TGGGTAGATGGTGCTATATATAATCTTACTATTGGCGGTGAAGATTTCGCTGGAAATGTTGCGGAATCTATTAAAATACCAAACATAAATTTTGATATTACACCACCAGTGATATCTATTGATAACTTCAATAATAATGCCTATATAAATAAAAATATATTAAGTTATACATTAAGTGAAAATTTAGCAAATGCTACGATGCAATTTATTCAAATTGATGGACAGGTTGACCCTAATTCACCGCAGACTGTTGAGTTAAATGGAAAAGAATTGTATTCAGGTACTCATAATGATATTCTATTACAAAATGGACCAAAATTATTTAATGGTTCAGTTTACCGTGTTGAATTTTCAGGTGAGGATTTTGCATCAAATCAGGCAAAATCTGTTATAATTCAAAATTTACATTACGATGATGAATCACCGGAAATATCAATTAGTCGCCCAATCAATTCTGAACAAATAAAATCAACTATAATTACCTACTTAAGCAGCGAAAATTTAGCTACAGCAGATGTTATTTTTAAACAAACTAGCGGGACAATAGATGTTAATTCCCCTCACAGAGTCTCATTAAATGGCGACGAATTAAATAAAGGAGTTCATACAGATTATGATTTAAATATTACATCAGAATTAGCGGATGGTGGACGTTATACTGTAACAATCGAAGCCTTTGACAAAGCTGGTAATTCTGCAGAAGTAGTTCCTATTGAAGATGTATTTTTCGATTTATTACCTCCAGTATTATCTCTTGATTCTCCTGCAAATGGTTCCAGAATAAATTCACCATTAATTACTTACTCTACTAATGAAGAAATGGGAAAAGGATTGTTAGTGTTTACGCGAGTTAGTGGTTCTGAGGATCCCAAAAGTCCCCATCAACTAGAATTAACTGGGGATCAACTAAAGCAAGGTCCACATTATGATGAATCTTTTTCTAATCAATTAACCTTAAAAGATGGATCTGTTTACTCAATAACGTTTTCAGGGCAGGACTTGGCCGGTAATATAGCTACTGATGTATCTATAAGTAATATTGTATTTGATTCTTCTCCTCCAAAAATCAGTATTTCTATTCCAAAGGCGAACAATTTTTACAATAGTATTAATTTAGATTTTTCAATAGATGAAGACTTATCAATTGGGAATATCATAGTTGAAAGGACTGGAGGCGCTTCTGATCCTTCTAGCCCACATAAAATCGACTTTACTAGCGAGCAGTTAACAAAGGGACAAAAGACGGGAATTATTATTGATCAATTAACGAATTTGGCTAGCAATGCGACTTATGATATAAAGATTGAAGCAACAGATATTGCCGGAAACAATGGTGTATCAAACATTATAAACAAAGTGACATTTGATGATATTCCACCAGAAATAAGTATTACATCGCCACCCTCAGAATCATTTATTAATAATCCAAGTTTAACTCTAAGAACAAACGAAATATTACCTAATGCTAATGTCGACTGGGTTTGGTTGGAAGGAAATCCAGATCCAACTAAACAGCATAAATCGAATTTAGTTGGTGATAAGCTTGATGAGGGTGAGTATCCAGATGTTAATTTTGACCCTCCTCCAAAACTAGTTAGCGGAGCTTGGTACAATGTAACATTTAATGGTACAGATAGAGCGGGAAATTCCTCATCTTATCTTATGGGTAAATTGTATTTTGATAATATTCCTCCGAAAACTGTTGGCATGTATCCTAAGACAGACAGTTTTATTAATCTACCAGAGGTAAGTTATTCAGTTGACGAACAGATGACTAAATCTACAATTTCTTGGGAACCTTCAGAGGGAACTGAAAAAGTTCTTATCGAATTAGTTGATAATGAATTGTTAAGTGGAACTTTTGAAACGGGATCGTTAACAAATCAAACTGATTTGATTGATGGTACAGTATATAATCTTGTAATGAAAGCTACCGATCAAGCAGGGAATGAATCTGAAACGACTTTAGCCAAGAATATTACTTTTGACCAAACAAAACCGAAATTTACACAGGTTATACCTTTGACAAGTGCTCGTATAAACTCCCAACTTTTGGAATGGAATGTCGATGAAAAATTATCATCCGGTAAATATACTTGGATTCATATGGGTGGAAGTGAGGATCCAGCTGCACCACATGAATATACTTTGACTCCTGAGTTATTATCAGATGGGAAGCATGATAACTCTTCTTTACCTGATTTAAAGCTGGTAGAGAATGCAATGTATAGAATTACTCTTGAAGGTACTGATTTAGCAGGAAATACAGGAAAAAAGTTTATTATGAGTGTAGTTTATGATGATGTGCCTCCATCAATTGAATTAAAATATCCTGAAACCAATATGATAGTTAACAATTTGGATATATCTTTTTATATATCTGAACAATTAAGCGAAGGTCAATTTATCTATACTCGAGTTGGTGGTGCACCAGATCCAAATTCCCCTGTAACCATGAATCTAGCTAATGCTGAGTTAGAAACATTTTTTGAACAGCCAACATTACCAACCAATCCTGCAGTACTTAATGATGGTTCAATATATAACATTCAATTTAAAGCAAAAGATTTAGCTGAAAATGCATCTGAGTCAAACATAATGGAAAATGTTGGTTTTGACTTTACTAGACCTGTGATAAAGATTTTCCTACCTGAGCCAAATACATATTTCATTGGTTCTGAAATAAATATAGATATTAGTGAAGACTTGAAAGAAGGAACGATTATTTGGAATAGAACTGGTGGTCTTAATACCCAACAAACCAGATATGAAATTATTATTGATGAGAATACTCTTAAAAAAGGTGCTCTTACCATACCTATTAAAGCATCACTGAGCTCAAGTGTTATTTACTCTCTTAGTGTCAACGGAATAGACTTTGCAGGTAATGAGTCTGAACCTATAAATATTGAATCAATAGAGTATATTAGAAATATGAAGGGCAAATGGTATTACAAAGGCGCAATCATTGAAGTTGTTTGGGTATTTGAGCCCGACCAGACAAATCTTTCAGGAAACTTTATGCAAGGTTTATCCCTTGGTACAAAGATTAGTGATGAGGAAAAAGGTACATATACATTTGACTTTAATCAAAAACCATTTCTTTTAACTGTTGATATGGAAGATCCAACAAAAAGTCGAATTAGTTTAGTTGAATTTCTTAATAACAACCGTATAAGAGTTGTTACAGGAACTAAACAACCAAAAAATATGACGGATGGTGAAGTAATGGAATATGAATGGAGACCAGATTAGTATTTTCAATTATTTATATAATTAATAATAGTATAATCGAGGTATATTCGCCGGCAAAATTTATACTTTTTTTAGGAGAATTTATTTATGGCTAAGAAGCAAAAGAGTTTCGCAGAAAAAGCATCATCTAAGGGTGAAGGAAAAGATTTAGTACATGTTAAATATGTAAAAAGCGTTAAGTCAGACAAAGAAGGCTTTTGGAGATTTAACGAATCAATGATTGCAATGGAGAAAGGACAAAATCTTGACGTGGCTCTAAAAGAACTAGAGGATGCTGAAAATTTAGTAGATATTGTAATGCCTGGCTCAGATGAAGCCCTTGCTGAGGAAAAAGCAAAAGTAGCTGAAGAAGCACCAGCTGAGGAAGAAGCGAAAGAAGAGGCACCAGCGGAAGAGCCTAAGGAAGAAGCACCAGCTGAGGAAGAAGCGAAAGAAGAAGCCTCAGGTGAAGAATCTTCTGAAGAAAAATCTGAATAATTTTATATTTATTTGGAGAGGTGGCCGAGTGGTTTAAGGCGCTCGCCTGGAACGCGAGTTGGGTTAACGCCCTCGCAGGTTCGAATCCTGTCCTCTCCGCATCATTATCCTTAAAACAATAATACTTATACTTATTTTCTTAAGTGAATCAATCGTTTTATACTAGACATCTATATCAAATATTTATTTTAATCGTAACGATATTTGTTTCTTGTTCAGACCAAACAGAAGAAGTTGAAGTTGAGGTTGATTGGACAAATTTAGATTTAAAACAAAATTTTCAAGATGGAAGTATTAAGTCTAATGGAATTGATAGACAGAAATTGTCTTCTGGTCTAGATAAAATCACACAATTACTAGACATCTATAGCATTGGAATTGTTTATAAAGGAAAATTAATTACTGAAAATTACTTTTTTGGAGATAACGAATCTTTATACAACGTGTATTCTGTCACAAAAAGTATTCTTTCAGCAATGTATGGACATATGATAGATAAAAAAATCTTGAAAGATGAATCAATTCAAATTGGTGAAATTCTGAGTATTGAAGGGTCAAAAAAACAATCGATTAGAATTGATCATTTGCTAATGATGACATCTGGAATTAGCGATGATATGCAATATATGAATCAACAGGATGCTGTATCATATATATTAAATCAAGATCTTATATTTGACCCAGGGACTTGGTGGGCTTATACATCGGCTGGAACCCATATTTTATCAGCTATTATTACAGGTTTAACTAATGAGAGCGCCCAAGACTATGCTGAGAAATTTTTATTTCCCGAATTAGGTATAACAAACTATTACTGGCAAAAAGATGAAAATGGAATTAATAATGGTGGGTATGGTCTCCGACTAAGATTAAGAGATATGCTAAAATTTGGTCATTTATTTCTTCAGAATGGTAGAACAGCAAACGGTCAAATATTATCTTCAAATTGGGTAAATAAATCAACCACCAAATTGGTAGATTTTAGAGAAGATTTCGGATATGGATATCTCTGGTGGGTCTATGTCTCG
The DNA here is from genome assembly GCA_036163755.1 of Fidelibacterota bacterium. Classification (GTDB taxonomy): domain Bacteria; phylum Fidelibacterota; class Marinisomatia; order Marinisomatales; family TCS55. Next base: position 870 of record JAYZKF010000021.1, on the reverse strand, counting down.
AATAATCAACCTATATACTATGCTGTGGGATATGGTGGTCAATATATTATAATTGATGAATCTAAAGCTTTAGTTATTGCAGTTACCTCTAGTGCTCGTTCATCAGCTCAATATCGTGACAAGCTTTTGGATGTTATTTTTGGTACTGTTATTAGTAGTTTCTCTAAAGTTAATTAACTAGTATATGCAAATATTGAATATGCGAAAAATTCTCCTTTTTATTCCTATTCTTCTTTTTGGGAACAGTCTTATGCATCCTGATGATCCCAAATCTCGTAATCATAATTCTCTTGGATTTGGTGTAACTGGGGATGTTGTTATTTCTGATGGTGTTTTTTATGTTGGGCAAACGGGCTCATCTTTGAACAATGGCTCTGTATATATTTATGCTCCCAATGGATCAAATGGTTTTGATCAAAAAAATATTATGGCTCCTATTGATGAAGAATTGGGTTTTGATTTTGGTTATTCAATTGACGTAAATGGAGATTTGATGCTTATTGGTGCTCCGCACCGAACAGATTTAGTTGGAAGAGCTTATTTGTATCAAAAAGATTATAAAGATCGTTGGCAACTTATTGAGATAATTTCCCCGAGTTCAGAGAATTGGACTTCTGATTTTGGATCACAAGTAAAAATTAATGATCAGCATATTCTCATTGCGGATCAAAAGTTTAATCAGGAAAAAGGTTCTGTTTTTACTATGAAACTGAATCTGAATACAGATAGATGGGAATTAGGAAATATTTTATCTTATGAGAAGATGAATCAAGATGGTTTTTTTGGATATTCTATGGCTCTAAATAGTGACCGTGCAGTTATTGGATCAAGAAATGGAAATATTGCAGTCGAATATCAATTTGATAAAAC
>JAYZKF010000020.1:0-5289 GCA_036163755.1 Fidelibacterota bacterium | reverse complement strand
ATGTAAATAACCCAATAGAATATCTTCTTCTGCAACAGAATCATTAAATGATATCGGAATAGGTTTATTTTGCAAATCCATGGATTGAATAGGCTTAATTAGCTCATCTAATGATTCAACATCTATATTCTTATAATAAATAGGGTTGTTTTCGATATCAGTATAAATAATTGGAAATTGAATTTTTTTGATTATCTCATCAAATACAAAATTCAAATTGGTATCGGAATCTTCATTAACAGTTTTAGCGATTATTTCAGAATACATTTTCACAATTTCCCTATTATCACTGCGCAATTGATTAACAAGAAAATTTGAATAAACTATCAGCCCAAGAATTAATAATAACCCAAATATAAAAAGACCCAATTTGATATTTGCATTGGCACGATAATTATTCATCTCTTTTACCTTTTATAGATCCTATAATTATCATACCAAATAATAATCCCAATGAAATAAATGACATAATCAAACCTGAAGAGAAAGAGGATTTATCATATATAAACTCAATCTCATTTTTCCCAGGTGGAACTGATAAACCTCTTAAAATTCCATTAACTTTTAGAATCTCAGCTTCTTTACCGTTCACATAAGCTTTCCATCTAAGAGGATAAAACACTTCACTTAAAACTAAAAATTGATTACCTAAAGATTCAGTGGTTAATAAAATTTTATGCAAACCAATATCGATATTATTTATAGTAGCTTCAAGCTTAGAGGGTTGATCTATTATTTTGTTCACATAGGCTCTTTCCCGAGGATTGAAAGTAGGTTTAATTATTTCATTAAATAATCCTTCAGGATCTAATTGTTGAATGTCATTTACAAACCAAGCTCGAGGAAAAAAATCATTTAATTTATAAACTTCAACAGGAATATTTCCTTGACTAGCTCGAAGCTGACCTGCCTTTATTAGCTTGATATCAGGATGATTGATTCTTTGTGGACTAATTAGATATTTAACATTCATCATTTTTAATATAGGTATTGTAGATGCATTTTGTGTTTTTGATAAGAAATTTTGATAAACATTTAATTTTGCAGGATGATAACCTCCAATAGATTCTAATCCAAAAGCAGAAAACCTAGATTCCCCAAAAAGTCCAGCTATAGGATAAATTCGGAAATCGGTTTTATCCGAAGTAAGAAAATCAATTATCTCATCTTTACTAAAATATTTATCTACCACTCGATTTGAAATTAATTGTGAATTTCTTCCGCTATTCTTAGATGGATTCATAATTTTATAATCAACAATAAAAATATCAGCAATAGCCAGAATGCTAGTTAGTATCAAAAAATATATTTTTGATATTTTTTGTTGTATCCATAACCATATTAATCCCAAAAATGCTCCTGAAATCAAAATCATCATCCAGGCGTCATTTAACCATAAGTTCCATCTTAAATTATTTACAGCTTCCACAATGCCAGGGTTTTGGTTTCTTAATAGTGAAAAATGGCTTCTAACAGTTGATTCCACGAATGGATTACCTAAGGTTAATGCAATTAAAAATAAACCAATAAAACTTAATATAAACCAAAACCATCGTGGGCTAACTTGACCTTTCAAATCTATAAGTTTGTCAATGCCAAACGCTGCTAAAATTGAAATATTAAATTGCAGCAAAATGAGTATCATATGAGGAACTCTAAACTTATTGAAGTAAGGAAAAATATTATAAAATAAATCATAGATAGGACTAAAGTGTTTTCCAAAAGAGATAAATAAAGCAAGTAAAGAAGTAATTATAAAAAACCAATGGATATGATTTCTTTTTTGAGTTAAACCAACAATGGCTAAAATTAGAATAATTATTCCCATGTAATTTGGATAATCTGTAAAAGGCATAAAACCCCAGTATGACTGCCCACCGAAGCCAAAAGCAGAAGGAATAAAAAATGTTAAAATTTCTTTAGGGTGGAAGGACCAACTTGTGGCATAATTATAATTAGCGCCACCCGCCTGAGACCCCCCTCTTATTGAAAATTCTGAATAACCCATAGCAGGTAGATAAATCAATAGTGACAATCCTATCCCTAATAGACAGGCCATTGAAAATAAACCAAAAGGTTTTAGTGTTTTTGTGAGGTTTTCTTGTTTTTTTAATTCAAGAAAGATCATATATAAGAAATAAGCTCCAATCAAAAGCCATGTGTAGTAAGCTATTTGCACATGAGCTCTCTGCAATTGGAACCCGAGCAAAATACCAAGCCAACCCGTATTATATAAATTAGGATTATCCCAAAGTCTAACGGTAAACCAAAAAATCCAAGGGATATATGCAGCTGTCATCATTTGACTTCCATGCCCGTAAACAACCATAGTAACCATATATGGCGTAATCATAAAACCTAACGACCCAATAATTGATGCCCATTCGGAGCACTTAAAATATCTTAAAAGAAAAAAGCATCCTATTCCTGCAAATAACAAATGTATTAATTGAATAAATATCCCAGGTAAGAAAAAAACTTTAAAGAAATATTCAGGAAAATATAATTTTGAAATATGCGTAAATGCTTCAGCTGATGGCATACCGCCAAATATCCAGGGCTGCCATTGTGCAAATTCGCCTATCTCTTCAGAAGCCTGATTAAGTGCAATCCCCACAGCTTTTGGACTTAATGTATCTGGTGAACCAAAACTTCTATTTCCTAAAATAATTGGTTCAAAAAGAATAAAAATCACCGACAGCATAGCTATTACAGCAATTAGTGTTTTGCTATTATAATTAATTTTCATTTTTTACAAATGCTGATTTAATGATACCTAGTCCGTTTAAAAAATCTTTATCTTCATCTTCAATACGCAATAACCATATGAGTAATCCAAAGCTAATCACTCCACCTATTCCTGCAATACCAAGTGTGACTAATGTATGATAATGCATTATATACGGTTTTATACTATATAATATCTGATACGTTACAATTCCGCTAAGTAAAGGTTTTAGTATTTTTAAATCTACAAAATTCATTTTTAAAATAAACCCTACTTCAACAATTCTTACTAATCCAATTAATGTAAGTGAAATAAAAGTAGCCCAGGCTGCACCAACAATACCATATCGAGGTATAAGAAATATATTTAATAGTATATTTATTATAAATGCACCAATAGTATTAAATAAAACAAGCTTAGTCCTTCCAGACATACTTAATGTTGGACCAGCTGCCCCTAAAAAGGCCTGAATCAGAGTTGCCATAGTTAATATAATAAGTATTTGAGCACTTTCTAAGTATTCTGGTCCAAACAACAATAATACTTTCTTTGGAAAAATAATAAAAACCAATGAAATAGGGATAGCACATATCAGTAGCCACCGAGTCACGAGTTTGTAAATAGAAGATAGTTCACCTACTTTACCCTCTCCGTAATATTGAGAAGCCATAGGCGCATATATACTTAAAAATGATAACAATAATGCTTGAAGCAGCCCTGCCGTCCTTGCAGCAGGATGATAAAGCCCTACAACACCAGCATCTACAAAATAACCTAACATTAATATATCGATCCAATGCATAAATGTCTGTAGCATCGTTACAAACATTAATGGATAAGAAAATCGAAATAATTTTGCATCAAACCTAGATTGCAATATTTGTTGATGATTCAATCCAGATACTGATTTAAGAATAGAAATCATCGATATAAATCCAATCACACCCACAATAAACATTGGTGCCATAATTGCCGATTTGGTAGAAACAAACCAATAACATAATACCATGGCCAACAGAAGAACTGTTGGATTAATAAACTGGGTAACGAATATTTTATATTTTAGCCTTTTAAAACCTTGCGTAGCAAAAGCTGCAACAGATGTAAGCGCATTAAAAGGTATTGCGATACTAAAAATTATAATTACATATTTAAGAAAGGATGATTCCGATAACATTTTTACTATTGATCCTGAAGAAATAACCAATGTAATCATGATAATTAATGAAGATATAAAAGTCATTTTCAAGGCCGATCCAATAACTTTTTGTATTTTAGCATTATCTATTTGAGGGTTTAATTGACTAACAAAACGCATTACACCTGTTTCTAATCCCATTTTAGCAATTACTTCTGAAATAAGCATGATTGCATTAGCCAAAGAATAAATACCAAGAAACTCTGGGCCCACCCATCGAGCTAACAATGCAGTATATAAATATCGATTGATGTTTCCATATACCAGACCTGAGAATGTAATAGTTGATTCTTTAGCTATTTTACTTGCAGTGTTCATCCTAAAACCAGTGATCGATATAATTCGTCAAACTTGGACATGATGCCCGATTCATTAAATAATAATTTCACAGCAATTTGGCCTTTTAATCCGAGGGAATGAAGATAGTCATTATCCATCTTTATGATTAATTCATTGATCTTTTCGGGCATGTCTTTAATATTTGATACAAACATCCCCTCCATTTCTGAAACTGGTATCCCTTCCGCACCCACAACAGTCGTTAGTACTGCCGTTCCGCAACTTAATGCATGGGGAATCTTCATTTTAAGTCCAGCGCCAATTTCAATGGGGGCTACCATAAGCAATTGAGATGAAAGAAATGCGTCTATATCATCAACAAATTCCAGATATTGAATGCGGTCTAATTGATCAATTTTGGATTGGAGGGACTTGGGCAATCCTTTACCGGCAATATTCAAAATTATATCTGAATTAAGGTTGGGATAGATTTGATCAATCAACACTTCAACTGCCTTGATATTCGGCTCACGGTTAAATGAGCCAAGAAAACAAATGGATCCAGCATCCTTTTCCAATTCTATCGATGTTGGCAATTTAATTTGCGGTGGAATTACATAGATATTTTTTTCACACCCCAATTGATCGAGATATGTCTTGTCCGCTTCTGTAAGGGTAACGACCGCATCAAATTTATTGGCAATATCCGCCTCTACCTTTTGAGCTAACTTGAACGACCGCATGTTGGATTTTTCTCCAGATGCTTGACCGCTTTCATACATTTTTGTGGATACATCATGAAATACAATGACTGAAGGGATATTCTGAAAAAGATTACTATAATGATGCATCACGTTATATTCAACCTGAACCATATCAAAAGAGTTTTGGGTAATGAGATTTTTTATCAATTCAGCCATTTTCTTTTTATTGTATTTTGCAAAAAAGAATGGCTCATTACCCTTTAAATATGAAGCTATGGGGCCCATATTTCTAATGCCTGATTCAATCTTTCCTTTGATTGATGATTCATTTCGAGGATAATCGATTGTATGGACATTTATTCCAATATCGGTCAGTGAAC
>JAYZKF010000019.1:0-7515 GCA_036163755.1 Fidelibacterota bacterium | reverse complement strand
ATGTAGCATTAAAATCGATCACTCTTTCTGCGGCAGAAATATTAGGGATTGATTCACAAGTAGGTTCATTAGAGTCTGGCAAAGATGCAACTCTGTTCATTGCAACTGGTGATCCATTAGAAATTAGGACAAACGTATTGCAAGCATATATACAAGGTAGAAAAATAGATATGGGTGACAAACATAAATCCCTATATAATAAATATCAGGAGAAATATCGACAGCTAGGAATCTTGAAAAAATAAAACCTAACTTTTAATTATAAAAAAAGAGGGCTGAATAATCCAGCCCTCTTTAAAACATAAAGACTTTATATCTTTAATCATTTATTTCCCAGGTAACTCAGCATATCTGAATAAAACAACTCCACTACTATATTCATCAAAATGTATTTTGAACACTTTATGAGTTGCAGTATCATAAACGATATAGTTATCATTGGATGTAGAAACTTTATGTGTCGTCATATTATAGTTTAAAGCTGCATTAGCTCCTCCATAACCCATTCTACCTCCTTCAGGAGCAAACGCGGATGGTGATGGAGATTTTTCAATATCCTCAAATTTACTAGAATTATCAACCGTTAACATAACGCTGTTATTTAAAGAAAAACTAGGCATTGAAAATCCTTGTCCTGCATCCACATTAGCGTATGATAAATGCCATGCTGAATTATCCTTTTTGCCACTTGCAAAGTTGAAATAATACGGACCACTACTCACATTGTCAGTGGTTATTTCATAAATTGTCATATTATCATTATCAGCATCTTTATCTTCACATCCAATGATGAACAAAGCCATTAAGAGTGTAGATACTTTAATTAATCGATTCATTTTTATCCCCTTTTTATTTTATTTGAAAATTCCAGATAGGCCGATCTACCAACAAATGGACCAAAATCTTTATTAGTATAATCAGCTAGATTATTAATGCCAAAACTCAAGATTAGCGATTTATTAATCTGAACCGTTGTACGCCAATTAATTATAGCGTATCCTTCTATTTTTTTATTTGCAAAAGCATATACTCCCTTTTCAGGATCAAATTCTTGAGGTTTATAGGGAGCTACCCATTTTGAATTAAATGAAGTATTAATTCCATAATTAGAATTATTGTAATTCCATGAATTGCTAATTGAAAATGGAATTGTATTTGGAATCATTTTATTATCTCCGTCACGATTGTTAAGCCAATTAAATCCCCATTTAGTTTCCCATCTTTCTGATATCTGCAACATATGATGTAATTCTAAACCTTCAAATGTGGCTTCATTAATATTTTGATAGCTTAACAAGCCAGGTCTAATTGCATAATCTTGAATAAGATTTTCAAATTGAGTATGGTAAAACATCACACTTAATTGATTTTTAGAAGATCCAAGATAATCTAATCCTAACGTAATACCATTTGATCGCTCTGGTTTAAGATCAGGGTTTCCTAATACTACATAATTAAATTGAATATGATTCCAATCAATATATCTTTCCATAAACGATGGAGCTCGGAATCCTTTCCCCCATGAAGTTCGGACTTTCCAATTATCTCTAAACGCATACATCAAACCGATTCGAGGACTTAAAACATTTTCATATTCAACATAATCATCAAAACGTATTCCGCAAATTATATTTAATTCTTTTAATAGAAAAAAATCGTACTGACCAAATAAACTTTTGTTTGTTATTTCCTGTTTCCCCGATGAAATACGGTCGCTTGAATAATTTGCTCTATAAATTTCAAATCCAACATTCAATTCGTTAGAACCACTGTCTTTATTTAGTAAGATTTCATATTCATTATAATTTTCCGTTGTAAGATCATTTTTTTCTATATTTCCCGAAGGTCTTTTTTGTACATAATTTCGAGAATAATTACTAGATGTTATTGTTTGGTGTAAATCCCACCCTTTTTGATTTTTCCCTTCATGACTTATAGAAAAATTTTTGCGTTTGATATCCGTACTAGTGTCCATCAATCTGGTTGAACCTCTATCTAATTGATCATAAGCGTTTGAATTAAAATTTATTTTATGTGAATCATTTAGGTTCCAATCGATATTTCCTCCAATTGATGTTTTACGAACTTTATCTGTTTCAATTTCTAAAACAGACTTATCATTTTGAATTTCATCTACATTTAGAATTAAATCGATTATTATATCATTTAATGGCTGAATAGCATTAATACTGTAATTATTAGAACCATTTTTTAATCCAACACTTCTAATATTGTTTTCTGTATTACTGTAACGAGTTGTAACATTAATTTTTTGCGAATTAAAATTGTTATCCGTTATAATATTAATAACTCCTCCCATAGCATCGCTTCCATAAAGTGATGAATTGGGCCCCTTCACAATTTCGACTTGTTTTACATGATCAGTTAGTATTTGATCAAGTGAAACTCTATTATTAAATCTTCCAGTAATAGGCTGTCCATCAAGTAGTATTAAAATATATCGTGAATCCATGCCAAGAATATTTAATAGTGACCCGCCTTCTACAGAAGTCTGAAGACTTACACCAGCCCTCTGGGATAAAAGTTCAGCTATATTTCTTGTACCAGAGTTATCAATATCTTTTCTATTGATAACTTCTGTAGCAATCGGAGTATCACTATGGAGTCTTTTTGATCGTGTGCCTGTAACAACTAATTTTTCCATTTCGATCAAGTGCTTATACAGAACAATATTTATTGAACCTGCTTTCGGCTTTTCAATTAATTCTATATGAGTTTTATAACCTATATGAGAAACTTCTAGTGTTATTGGATATCTCATAGGAGTATCAAAAATAAATTCGCCATACTCATTAGTTGATGTTCCGATTTCACTTCCAACGATGATCACATTAGCTTGAGAAATTTTATCTCCAGATTCTGAATCAACAATAATCCCTTTAATAGTTGATTCATATTGATTTGAGAACAATGGAACAACAATATTGACTATTGCTATTAATAATGATTTCTTATAATAAATTTGTTCCCCCGCTCTAATCTTATATTTTATGTTGTTCCATAATTCCCAATAAAAGTCGTGATAAACTCTTCCATTGTTTCTCTGGACATTGGCTTTTTTTCATGGCCTAGAAAAAATAAACCATGGAATAATCCGCCAATTGCGCGCATCAGTAGATCAGTCCTCATTTGCGGAAATTCATTTTTTGCCATGCCTTCTTCAAGCAAACCCTGAAAGACACCATACATTTTTGTTTGATAATTTTTCCAGGCTGGTTTTCCTTCATTTAATGAACTAGGCATTGTTTGCGGCGCTGTAAACAAAAATTCAAATAATGCTTGATCATTTCTAACAAGACCACCAATAACATTCAAAGCATTGATAAAGGACTCTTTTGGCTTACTTGAGTCATGAATGACCGGTTCAATTGACTCCCATATTGTTTCCCAACCTCGATCCAACAATTCTACAAATATTTCCTCTTTAGAACTGAAATAGTAATATAAAGTAGCTTTACCAAAGTCGGCCTCTTTAGCAATTTCATCCATGGTTGTGCCTTCTAACCCATTAATTTTAAATACTCTGAGGGCACTCTCTAGGATTTGATCTTTACGTACTTCTCGTTCTTTTGCTTGTCTATCAGATATCATTCAACTTAAAATTTTATGTTTCGAATATATAGTCGAATTTTAAACTAAATCACTTTACATGAAACATTTTATTTAAATTAATTTGATATTCTATAAATTAAACTTTATTCCTGCCGAAAAAGTTCGTGGCAGTGTTGGCCTCAATCCAGCAGGTCTCCTAGCCACTATAGACTTTGAATCAGTTAAGTTCTTTACCGTAAAAAATAAATTTGATTGATTGTTTAATTTATATTCACTCGTTATATCAATTTGGGTCAAATCTTCAGTTGAATACTCATTTAATAAGGTTCCACTTCCAGCTTGGGTCCTCATTGCACTAATATTTTTTAACCTAAAGAAAATATTTCCTTTTTGGGATAAAAGACCAATTTCAGTGAAAAGTTGATGTTTAGGAAGATATGGCAATTCATCGCCTTTTTGCACTGATCCCCATGGCTCGAATTTGCTTTCAAAGGCTGATAAAAACTCTGAACTCGTATAAGTATAACTAAATTCAAGAGGCATAAAATAATTTCCAAACATCAAATTTCTATTTAGAAATAATTCAACTCCGCTAATCTTTACTTCACCAGCATTAAATTGATCATATGTGCCTTCACCAGTAAACTGAGTATCATCTCCGAGAAGGTTAGAATAATGATTATTAAAGAAAACCGTTTTTATTTTATTTAAACCTTTATTTATAATTACGCCGGTTTCGATATTCACACTTTCTTCTGGTTTCACATCATCTGATTCATCTGAGCCAGGGCCTGGAGGAGAAAATCCCTTGTGCATTCCCGCTAAGAATTCTATATCCGAATTGAATTGGTAAACAAAGCCGATCCCAGGTACTAAAATATTCAATTTTTTTAATTTTTGGGATGGGTCTAATTGTCTTTCTGGATCATTCCAACTCAGATTATTTGATGTTATATCACCTTTCCAATCGCGGCGTTTAAGCTCAATTGATTCATATCTAGCTCCAGCTGTAATGGTGAAATTATTGATAGTAAACTGGTCTTCAAGGAAATATGAAGTTGAGGATGCGTCATCTACTCTATTATTTTTTGAACCAATACCCCAAGTTCCTTTTGTAGTAAGCTTAAGTTCATTGTTTTGCATACCATATTTATCTACTTTTTGGTAACGGTCCATCTGATCTTCATGAAATCTCAAACCAATCATCAAGTTATGTTGAAAAATAAAATTAGATTTAATGTTTGAAGCTAATTGTATCCCTTGGGAATAATACTCTCGATTATTTGCCTTAATCTGGTAAGTATCATCAACAGTTTCTTTTACAGAAAGAAATGAATAATTTTTATGAGTATTCCCTGTTGATAATAGAGATCCTATTGAAGTACCATTCACTTTTGAAAGCTTATACCAATTACGCTTAAAATTATTTCTATACAATACTAATGATAGGTTAGAATTTTGAGATAATTGTATAGAATTCATTATTGATATTTGAAAATGATCTGCATCCATTTGGTCTTTTTGAGAAGAAGAATATCTGCTGTAAGGATTTTTATTATAATCTTCATTGGTGAGACCAAGATATGTTTCATTACTTAGTTCATCTGTTAAACTAAGTTTTAATTCAAAGGCAGTAGGGAAATCTATCAAATTTGTTTTATATCTAATTTTCCCCATTAAATCAGTTTTAGCATATCCAGTATTTCCACTGACATAGTCCAAAAGTTTAAATCCACTATTTTCATCATGGAGAACTTCAAATAAATAACCAAATTTTGAATTTGATGATCCTATATCTGCTTTAAGAAAGTATGAGCTATGATTACCTCCGCTTAAAATTAAATTAGAGTTGAAACTATTCGGAATTGGTGTTGAGACATAGTTTAACGCGCCACCGGTAGAATGAGGACCATATTTTATTTGAGATGAACCTTTTCTTGCCTCAAGTGCATGCATGCGTCCTGCAGTTGGAGAATAATACGCTGCAGGTGAAGAATAAGGAGCTGGTGCAATAGGAATACCATCTTCCATCAAATTCACTTTAGAACTTCTTTCAACCCCAGTACCGCGCATACCAATATTTGGCCGTAAACCAAAACCATCTTCTTCCTGGACATAGATACCTGGTACCCTACTCAAAATTCTATTAATATCTGTGTCGTTATATCTTTTTATATCTGATAGGCTTACTAAATCACTAGAGCCAGGCGATCTAAGAAATGCGTTATCTAGTCTAGTAATATTATTAATAACTACGACAGGATCTAATTCTATAATTTTTGGCACTAATTGAAAAACAACAATATTATTTGCTTTTTCACTTTCTAAGTTCTTTGATATAGAAGCAAATCCTATAGCACTTGCTTGCAGTGTGAAAGATGAAATTTCATTAGGTAATTTTAACTGAAAAAACCCATTATCATCTGTCGCAGCTCCAATATTTTTGTCAACGACTACAATATTTACATCTGATAAAGGCTCTTTATTAGAATCATTAATTACGCGACCATTTATAACTATCTGAGAATTAATAGTTGAAATGAGCAAAAATGATGCAATTAGATTTAAACAATTTTTCATGATATTATTTTCCCCGCTATTTATTTTATTTTGATGCTTTTTTCCAAAGATAGCTCAACCCAGATAATGAAATAAGCCAAGCTAATAATTCAACTAAACTAGGATCTCCATTATATCCAAATAATCCTTTTAAGAGACTTCCAACATATCCTTTATCATGCATCAAAGGATATGATCCATCTGGTAGTTTGGGAGGGTTGATATCCCAAATTCTTCCATAATCAGGAATCACTCCAGCTGATTCTAGCTCATGAATTCCATAAGCAAACATACCTGATGCAACAAAGATCAGAAGGATTGAACTGACATTAAAAAATGTTTTAAGTGGAACTTTTTTACCTTGAACAAAAATTAGATAGCCCGCTCCTATTCCCATTGCGGCACCCATCAATGAAAGACTAATTGATAATCCTCCCTGTTTCATCATAACGCCATAAAGAAAAAGTATTGTTTCAATACCTTCACGAAAAACTGATATAAAAGCTAAGAGGAAAATGCCAAGGCCTACTTTATTACTTGATAAAGCCTGCTCTGCTTTTCCCTTAATTTCTTCAGCAATATTCTTGTTCTTTGCCATCCAAACAATAACGGTACCCAAAACACCCGCAGCTACAATCATTACAACACCTTCAAATAGCTTCCCTGCCTGACCTGTGAATCCTCCAGCAAATTGTTGAAATAAAAATGAACCTACAATACTAGCTGCCAAAGCAACCAATACACCTTGCCATAACCTAGCGAGGGATTCTTCCTGATTTGTTTGTTTTAAAAAAGTATATAGGATACCAACGATTAATGTTGCTTCTAATACTTCTCTAAAAACAATAATTAATTCAGCCATTTTTTTCTCTTTGAATTATTTTTTACTTATCACCTTTAAAAGCCTTTGACTCTCTAGAATGAATTACCAAAGGCTTTTAGAGGGTTTACACGCTTCGAAAACAGATAATGAGACTTAGTCTCATTATTAAATATTAAACAAATATTTACTTTGGATGCAAATATATTTTTTAATAAATAAAATTAATTTGAGATAGATAATTTATTGTATGGTGTTAAGGGTCGAGAATATATTGAAGCTATCACTGAATGCATTCTCAGTAGTTTTATTAAAAAATAAATAAGGAAAATATGAGCAAAGAATCAAAACAATTCAAAACTGGAGGACAATTTCTATTAGATTCAATTTTAGATACTGAGATTTTTTCAAGAGAAGATTTTTCTGATGATCACCGTGATATATATAATATGGTAATGGATTTTGACCGTGAAAAAATCCTTTCTAAAAAAGATGAAATTGAAAAACATGATCCAGAGCTATGCAAGTCTTTACTGAAAGAGGCAGGTGAGCTTGGATTGCTT
>JAYZKF010000018.1:0-2713 GCA_036163755.1 Fidelibacterota bacterium | reverse complement strand
CTTTATTACAATAAAAGCTTTACAATTAAGGTATACCCTGTATGTCCTTTCCGAGGTAAATACATGATAAATGTTAAAAGAAATATATTATTTCAGGCTTATCGCTGTCTTCTACTCTCAGCGGTTTTGGCTCTGATGTTACTTCCTGTAATGTCTTGCGGGGATGATCTTCTTAATACTGAAACTAGAAGTGAAAAATCAAATTCAGAGTATAAACTAACTTTAACACTAGATCCTGATATCGTTTATCTAAATAGTAATACCCAAGTCACTGTAACTGTTGAACGCTTAGTTCATAGAGATTCAGTAAGCACTAATGCTCCCAATTCATTAAAATTGTCTGCTGTTGGAGGATCACTTCAAGGAAACGTTGAGTATAACAACACTACTATTTACACTCCCTATGTCACATTAGATAACGAGGTTGGTGCAAAATTTGAAGTTTTAGCTTTTTATATTCCTAAATCATCATATTCAACTGCAGCGGGAGTGGGATATTATAATTATGTGGAAAAGGGTCATGTCTCTGCCTTGTATGACGGATTAAATGTAACCTTGCCGGTTCGATTGGTTAAGCCACGATGATCCGTCGACATTTTATTTTTATCTTTATGATTGTTGGGTTCGTCCTTCAAGCGCAACAAAGACCTCCACAAAGAGTAGTTCAAAGACCCCCACAAAGTGCAATGCAAAGGTCTACCTCTGGAACGGTTACCTCTTTAAAAAACTTAGAATTTGAACAAATTCAGCTTAGTTATGTCCAAACCGATCGTGCAATAGCAATTTTAAAAACGATGGGTTATACTGTAGTTGAATTCACTGCTGGGCCTGGTGCTGCTGGAGAAAGCAATTTCAAACCAGTATTCACACCTAATAACCCAAATTTAAATGCTCCAGGTGCTTTACCAGTCATTATAAAAATTCCAGATACACAAACGAATTCATTAGTTGAAAGAAGTGTCGCGAAAAAAGCATTAAGATCCAATGAAAAACAAATATTGGGTGTTGATTTAAGTGGTGTGGTGATGAATAACACTACAACAGGTGCGCCTATGCAACGATTATTGGTCGGTTATAAACCCGGCAACTATAGACCGATGGCACGTCTAAGAGATTTCATTCAGAATGAACTTGATATCCCAGCACCTCAAATAGCAATTGAGGCCCTAGTTATAGAAATCAATACGGATGATTTGAATGAATTGGGTGTTGATTTTACAAGCTCTGGTCCGATAACAGCTAATTTTCCACCTCCTGAAGGTGGTTCTATCTCACCTTTTACAGTTGTACTTGACCGTACACTTCTTGGGACTACCTCCAATTTTAGAGGCAATATGCAAGCGTTGGTTAGTGCTAAAAAAGCAGAGATTTTATCAAAACCATCTATATTGGTCCTGGATGGAAGACAAGCGAGAATATTGGTTGGACAACAAATTCCTATTGTCAGAACGACTACATTTGACAATACATCAACTAGATCGGTTGATTACGTTGATGTAGGTATCGTATTGAACTTAAGACCAAGGATTAGTGAAGATGGTTCAAGAATTACGATACAGGTTGAAACCATTATCAGCGAAGCAGAAGAACGTATTGGAGCTGCTGGAGGTGGTGAGGTGGAATCTGCGCCAATTATAAATAACCGTAAAGTTCAGTCTTTTGTCAGGGTTGCAAATAACACCCCATTTATTATCGGTGGATTAATCAATAAAAAAACATCCGAGAATACTGGCGGTGTACCAATTGTAGGAAAAATTCCAATTTTAAAAACTTTATTTTCTGTACAAGGAGATAAGTTTACAAGAAAAGAAGTTATCGTAGTGATTACGCCTCATATTATCACGGAAACCGAAAGTAATTTTAGCCGGGTTATCCCTCAAGATGCAGAGCGATTTAATATGATGGATAATCAATCTTTCCCAAACTCTTATCGGGTTCAGAATTCTGATATCTATGATCTAAATTTTATTTATGATAGCCCCATTTTTCAGGAAATCAAAAATGAAGTTGGGAAACGAGCTGAAAAAGATGTAACACTAGCAGGTAAAGAGCCCTATAAGTCATTACTTGAAAATAAAATTCCAGGTGAATCAATCATTGTTAAAAGAATGCTGCTTGATATTATAAGTAAACTAAATTATTCACAACATATTGACCCTGAGAAAGTGTTGTATTTTAAGAGTTCGGCTATTGATCCAGCAGGATTTGAAATAACACCACTTGCTCCGGATATAAAAAATCTGCCTTCTAGGCAAACCTTACAATTGACTTATTCTTTATCTGGTAAAGCAACTTTTGACAAACCATTTGTTCGTCCAACTGCAAAAGTAAACTATATTACAATGAAAGACTCCTACAAAAATGAATTGGGACGACTCAATACTCAAGGAGCAACGCCAGATGAGGATGTTTTCACAATTTTGCTTTCGAAATCAGAGCCCAAGTATGAGAAAAGACTTTATGAAGTTCTTATTATGAAAAAATTATTAGAAATGAACCCCGATCTAGAGCTCACATTTGATTATTTTAAAGCTGGGATTGAGATATTGTTCCCCACAGCTCAAGTATTAAACAATAATGCCCATATTGTTGATCGGGATGCGGCAAAATATTTTTATGAAGTAAATACTTATTATGGTGCGTTTGAATTAGAATTCAATCGATTTACTAAAGAATTAAGCGAATTAATTCAGAAAAATAACTAGTGTGCGCA
>JAYZKF010000017.1:0-16452 GCA_036163755.1 Fidelibacterota bacterium | reverse complement strand
TTATAACAAATAGGATTAAGATTGATTGAATAAGAATTTTTTTCATATATAAAAGTACAAAATGATAAAAAGATTTGCTCTAACCTTTAATTTGCATCAAATTAATAAATAATTATCAAGTACAAATCTTAATGAGTGATAATATATCAATAGAAAATTATGAAGTGGTAAATAATTTATTACTGGTGACCTTTACTGATAGCACTGAAGCAGTTATAAATCTTGAAAAATTAAGACAAAGTTGTCCTTGTGCTTCATGTGAAGGTGAAAAAGATGCGCTAGGAAATATCTATAAAGGGCCAAAACAACAATTAAATGAAAAGAGTTTTTTGATTAGTGGTGTTCAGCCTGTTGGATACTATGGTTTACGACCTTTTTGGAGAGACGGACACAATACAGGAATCTATACAACAAAAATACTTAAACAAATTTCAGATTAATCAAACCCCAACTGCCTCCATACTTCATAAGTTATTATTGAAACAGCATTAGCTAAATTTAAACTTCGGCCCTCACTCCGCATAGGCATATATATTGATGGGTACTGTTCACGAATTATTTTTGACAATCCACGGCTTTCAGGACCAAATATAAATGCGTCACCACGATTATATTTTACACTTGTATAAAGTGTTTTCCCCTTAGTAGATACTGAATAAGTTGATCTTGGAGACAAGTCATTTAAGCAGTTATCTAAACTATCCCAAACATTAAAATCTTTTTTCTTTATATAATCCATACCTGCTCTAAGTAAATTTCTGTCATCAACATCAAATCCTAAGGGCCTAATCAAGTGTAGCTCAAAACCTGTATTAACAGACAATCGCATAATATTTCCTGTGTTCGGAGGTATTTCAGGTTCAAATAAAATGATATGGAACATAACTTATATTACACTTAAGCTTTATTATTACCAATCCCATGTTTTAAGTTAAATCCGAGATTAATTAAATTTATTATATCCAAATTTTTATGAGAATACTTCTAGTTATATTATTATTTAAAGTTCATGCTTGGGCACAAGACTACACCTGGCCCACAAGTCTTGGAAAACATTTGTCTTCTAACTTTGGGGAATTTAGAACAACAGGATATCACCAAGGGTTGGATATAAAAACAAAAGGGTCCATTGGTCATCCAGTTTTTGCTGTTTCTGATGGGTATATATCAAGAATCGTATCAAATTTTTCCGGTTTTGGGAGAGCCTTATATCTCACTTTAGATGATGGTCAAACAGCTGTATATGGACACTTGAGTAAATTTATTCCTCGCTTAGAAGACCGATTAATTGATCAGCAAGAAAAAAATCAATCATATATTACAAACATATTTTTATCACCTGGTGAATTCAAATTTGAAAAAGGGGATATTATTGCTTATTCAGGAAATACAGGTTTTTCTTTTGGACCTCATCTACATTTTGAAATAAGAAACAAAAAAGGGCAAACATTGAATCCCCTCACTAGTGGACTTAATCAACCAGATCGTTTGGCCCCAATTGTAGATGAGATTTCATTTGCACCACTTGATGATGAAAGTTGGATTAATGGAAATCAGCTCCAGCAAAATTTTCCCGTATTTAGAGATAAAAAGGGAGAATATCATTTCCCAGATACTATAAATATATATGGCAAATTGGGTATTTCTATAAAAACATATGATAAGAGACAAGGAGCTAATAATATATATCAACCTCATAAAATAGAAATGTACATAGATGGAGAAATTTACCATTCGTTAAAGTTTGATCGATTAGACTATAATTGGCAATCAACTGCAAACTTTATTAATGATTATAGAAATTCTCGATTGAACTTTGGAAATTTTATAAAACTTTATCGGAATGATTCTGATCCAAAAGTGCCCATCCATAATCAAGTTACTACTGGAATTCTTGATTTATCACAAGGATATCATGATATAAAAATAATTGTTATGGATACTAAAGATAATAAACGAATACTAAATGGAACTGTTTTTGTAATGAAACCTTTTGATATAACTATCGAACATTTGGGTGAAACTGAAAAACTTATTTCATTCTTAATTCAACCAAAAAGTATTACCATACCAATTAAAAGCATTAATGGGTTTTCCTTTACGCCTTACGGTTATGCTGATGAAGAATTAGATATTTTATCTTCCCAGAGGGTTGAGGCTGGAAGAGTAATTACTGTTTCAAAAAAACAAGCATCAAAAAAAGCTCTTCAATTTATTACTCAAAATAATTTAGGGACGCGATCAAAACCTATTCATTGGATTGATAAACGCTTTACTGGTGATCATTTGACTGCAAGTTTAAATATGGATATATCACATACTGAGGCTGGTGTATATATTCAATTTCAGCCAGAAAAAGTACTTGATGAAGAATTATCTTTAAGATTAAAAGGGAAATATAAATACACCACCATACCTCTAAATCAAATCCAGCCATCTGTATATTTATCACAACCAATATCACCAATGCAATTTCAAAATATTGATCAAATTGAATCCATTATTAATGGATCTATAGAGCGCCAAATTCAATTTGATTTTCCTTATACTGTTGCTGAACCAGGATCTTCGATTACTATTATATCCAATGACACCTATTGTTCGATGAGATCTAAAAAAACTTCTATTGTAAGTGCTACTGTTATGTGGATAGAAGCAGTTAATAAACATGCACCCATTGATAATGGAAAACTTATTTCAAGAGTATATCAACTACAACCATTTGAACGACCGTTGTCTAAATCAATGAATATTGCAATACGATATCCGAAAAAATTTGATGAAAATGAAAAACTGCACTTATATTATTATGACCAAAAGGAAGGCTGGACTTTTATTCCTTCATTTAAAAATAAAGATCGTAGGGTTATTTCAGGTGAAGTTGAACATCTAGATGCTATAGCAATAATTGAAGATAAAATATCTCCAGAAGTTATTTCCATGCATCCTGGAAATAATGGAAAATACCCTTCATTAGAATTAGATCAATTTAGGATAAGAATTGATGATAAGCTCTCTGGTTTTAAGGCTGATGAGAGTTCATTTGATCTTACTCTTGATAATCAAAAATTGATTTATGCCTACCAACCAAAATTAAAAGTTTTAACTTATAATTTGAAAAGACCATTATCAATTGGGTTACATTCCATTGAATTAACCATTCGAGATCAAGCAGGAAATAAAAAAACTAAAAGTATAAAATTTGATGTTTACTGATGTTTTTCCCCTATAAAGATGACAACCCCAGAATTCTAATTCCCTATGTTACATATGGGTTAATAGGGTTAAATCTATTCATTTTCCTTTTTCAATTTAGTATGGGCATGAGCGATCCAGAAGCTGAAGTGGTATTTATATATACTTATGGATTAATCCCAGCTGAATTTTCAATTTTAAATATTTTTACATCGATGTTTCTTCATGGAGGGATTTCACATATTATTGGTAATATGTGGTTTCTTTGGATTTTTGGAGACAATGTTGAAAGTGTTCTTGGGCATATTAAATATGCTTTATTTTATATTCTTTGTGGTATTTTAGCTGCAGTAACTCAAATCCTTATTGAACCTTCTTCTCAGATCCCTATGATTGGAGCTTCAGGTGCAATTGCAGGTGTTTTAGGGTTATATATGATGCGATTCCCACATGCCCGCGTTCATGTTTTTGTATTTATAATAATATTTTTTACTACTTTTCGTGTACCAGCTATTATTGTTTTAGGATTTTGGTTTTTTAATCAATTAACAAATGGCATGGGTACGCTTGGAATTGATACGACTGGCGGCGTGGCATGGTTTGCGCATATTGGTGGATTTATTACTGGCATTATGCTTAATCAGGCATTTAAACTCATTAAAATAATCTAATGAAGAAAAGTTTAAGACCACTTAAAAATAAATTAGTTCTTTTATCAACTTTTATTCTGCTTGCCCTTGCTTGTGAAGATAAAAAAGTAAATTGCGATCTATATACAGGAAGAGGAAATCTTATATCTTCAGAACTTATTACAGAGTACACAAAAGAAACATTTGAGATTTTAATAGGTGTGTATGGATTTGACCCAAGCGAATTTGATATCCAGAATGATGTAAAGATTTATAAAGTAATATATGAGTCACTTGGTGCTAAGGGTGAGCCAACACAACTTTCTGGAGCAATTTATGTTCCACAATTAAATACAAATAAGCCCATGCCAACGCTTAAAATTTCCCATTACACAATAACTCAAAGAGATGCTGTTGCTTCAGTAAGCCCTAATGTTTCGCCACAAAGTATACTAGGATCCATGCAAGGTTATTTTGCAATATATTCAGATGGAATAGGTTATGGGGTTTCAGTTACACAAGCTTCTTATGTAAATAAACAGGCTAGTGCAATTTCAGGAATTGATCTATTACGAGCATCAAAAGAGTTTGCATGTGAAAATAATATTGAGTTAAATGACCAATTATTTACAACAGGCTATTCAGCTGGTGGATACGGGACTATGGCTTTTCATCAAATAATTGAAGAAGAATACTCTGATGAATTCAATATTACAGCTAATTCACCTGGAGCAGGGCCCTATTCTCTATATGAAATGGCAATGAGAATATTTAATGATAATGTTTATACTACACCCTATTACTTAGGATTTGCTCTTTGGGGCTATATGCTTGCGACTGGTGATAATGATGCATTGAACCGTTGGGTTAGACCACAATACAGAGATGCAATTTTTACAATGTATGATGGTACATATGCTGGAGATGAAATTGATAATGCACTCAATGATACAATGTCCGTACTCTTGGAACCACAGTTCTTAGCTGATTTTTTAGGTGATGGAGAAGTTGAGTTTAAAAACTACTTAAAAAATAATAGTTTTATTTATGGTGACTGGAAACCAAATGCTCCAATACATTTTATGCATGGAGAAAAAGACAAAACTGTTTTTCACTTTTTAATGAAATTAGGTGCTGACGGATTAATTTTAAATGGTGCCAGCAATATAAAAACCACATCTTATCCTGGAGATCATGGTGGTGCAGCTGCTGATTGTATGATTAACTCAATAAAATGGTTTAACACAATGAAGCAATGAATGAGTTAATAACTAAAGCGATTCAAATGATGAAAAAAGCACGTGCTCCATATTCCAACTATTCGGTTGGGGCAGCAATTAAAATAGATGAGAAAACTATTGTTGGAGGTTGCAATATTGAAAATGCTAGCTATCCTCTTTCAATGTGTGCAGAAAGAACTGCACTATTTAGCGCTATAGCACAAGGTCATAGACAATTTATATCTATGGCAATAGCAACTAAAACTGGCGGGACGCCATGTGGGTCATGCAGACAAGTAATCTGGGAATTATGTGGAGAGATTCCAATATTCATATGTGATGAGAATGGAATTATTAATGAGACATCAAGTGGGGCTTTATTGCCTGTTCCATTTGATAAAAATCATTTGACATGAGTATATCTTCCATTTTAATTGGTATAGCTGGCGGCACTGGCTCAGGCAAGACTTCAATTGCAAATAAATTGTTAGAGGAATATGGAGATGGTGATGTAGTAGTTATAGAACAAGATGCTTATTATCGTGATATTTCTCATATTTCTATGGAAGATCGACACCTACAAAATTTTGATCATCCAGATGCTATAGACATTGAATTATTTAACCAACAACTTATCAGTCTTGTGAAGGGGCAAACCATAGAAATGCCAATTTATGATTTTTCTACTCATTCAAGATCAAAGGATACGAAAACCGTTCATCCTCATCGTGTTATAATTGTTGAAGGAATTTTGACCTTACATTACGCTATTCTTAGAGAATTAATGGATATAAAAATTTTTGTAGATACACCGGATGATATACGTTTTATTCGCCGTCTATCAAGGGATATAGATAAAAGAAATAGAACAGTAAACTCAGTAATTGAGCAATATTTGAAAACTGTTCGCCCGATGCATAAACAATTTGTTGAACCATCAAAATATTTTGCTGATATTATTATACCAGAGGGTAGTAAAAACAAAGTTGCGATTGATCTTATTCGAACAAAAATAAACTCTATTCTAATCAAATAAATAATTATGACTCTAACCCCCAAAAACTCAGGATGGATTGAAGTAATTACTGGAAGTATGTTTAGCGGAAAAACTGAAGAGTTAATCCGCCGAATGCGAAGGGCAGAAATAGCAAAAATGAAAACTGGTTTATTTAAACCCTTTATTGATAGTCGATATAGTACTAAACATGTTGTTTCCCATAATCAATCAAAGCTAGAATCAATTATGGTGACGAAAGCAGGAGAGATAATAAAACATTCAAATAAAATGGATGTTATTGGGATTGATGAAGCACAATTTTTTGATCGTAAAATCATAGAAGTTTGCAAACAATTAGCCAATAAGAAAATACGAGTTATTGTTGCTGGTCTCGACACAGATTACAAAGGGAACCCATTTGGGTTCATGCCTCAGTTGATGTGTGAAGCAGATTATTTAGATAAATTAAGAGCAATATGCGTGATATGTGGTAATCCTGCATCATGTACTCAGCGAACTACCTCAGATTCTGAACAAGTACTAATTGGCGAAACTGATGTTTATGAAGCTAGATGCAGAAATTGTTTTAAACCACCATTGGATGAATAAATGGATAAATATCAAGGCATTTTAGGTATTCTAACACTATTGGCTATTGCATATGCAATGTCAAATAATCGTAATAAAATTAATTTTAGAACTGTTTATTGGGGATTAAGTCTTCAAGTTGTGTTTGCAATTTTTATACTAAAAACCCCAATAGGAAAACCTATTTTTTCCTATTTGGATAAGATAATCACAAAATTAATTAGTTTTTCTGACGCTGGCAGTGACTTCTTATTTAAATCATACATAGCAGATGTTGGGCTACATCCAGCATTATTAAACTTTGCATTTAGATTATTGCCAACAATTATATTTTTTTCAAGCCTAATGGCTGTGCTATACCACTTTGGTATAATCCAAATAATTGTAAAGTGGATAGCTAAACTTATGCAAAAAACAATGCATACCAGTGGGGCTGAAACATTAAGTGTAAGTGCTAATATTTTTGTTGGACAAACAGAAGCCCCCTTAATGGTCCGACCATTTATAGGACAAATGACAAAATCTGAACTTATGGTGGTTATGGTTGGTGGCTTTGCGACAGTCGCAGGAGGCGTTTTAGCTATCTATGTAAAATGGCTATCAGATATTCCTGGTATTGCAGGACATTTATTAGCAGCTTCTGTGATGTCTGCTCCCGCAGCTTTAGTTATATCAAAAATTATATATCCAGAAATAGAAAATTCAAAGACTTCAGGTGATTTAAATATTGAACTTGGAAATAAAAGCTCTAATTCTATGGAAGCTTTAGGGAATGGAGCATCTGATGGTTTAAAATTAGCAGCGAATGTTGGTGCCATGCTAATAGCCTTTATTTCAATAGTTGCATTAATTAATTATCTACTTAGTATTATAGGAACATCAATTGAAGAAATATTAAGTCTTATATTTAAACCTTTAGCGTGGACAATGGGAGTTCCTTGGTATGAAGCTGGCTTTGTAGGAACGCTCATGGGAGAAAAGATTGTGTTCACAGAATTAATAGCTTTTGGTGACTTGCAAACAATGATTTCGAATAATCAATTATCTGAAAGATCTGCTATCATCGCTAGTTATGCTCTATGTGGATTTGCAAATTTTGGTTCAATAGGTATTCAACTTGGGGGCATTGGTGGAATAGCGCCTGAAAGAAAAAAAGATCTGGCAAAATTGATAACCAAAGCCATGATTGGAGGAGCGCTTGCATCTTGGCTAACTGCTTCAGTTGCAGGAATTTTAATTTAATAGTAATATATGTTATTATAATGAATCTTATTTTTTTAGGACCGCCAGGAGTTGGGAAAGGCACTCAAGCAAACCTCATTTGTAATAAATACAATCTTTTGCACCTTTCAACAGGTGATATTCTAAGATTAGAAATATCTAGAAAAACGGAAATAGGCAGTTTTGCTAAGTCATTTATTGATAAGGGAGAATTAGTTCCTGATGAAACTTTATTAAAAATGATGAATAACCGATTGAATCAAGATGATGCCCAAAATGGTTATTTGTTAGATGGATTTCCTCGTACCATTGAGCAAGCAAAAGGATTGGATCTGATTATGAAAAAAATTGATCATAAAATTGAATGTGTTATTAGTTTATTAGCTGATGAAGATGAACTGGTTAGTCGTTTGCTAAAAAGAGGATTAACTTCCGGAAGAAGTGATGAATCGATTGAAATTATTCGCCATCGTCAACAAATATACTGGAATCAAACCTCTCCATTACTAAATTACTACGAGGACATAGATTTATTAATGAATGTTAATGGGGTTGGTGAAATCAACGATATTAATAATGAAATAATAAAAATTGTAAATCAATATGCTTAGAGTAGGATTAACAGGTGGAATTGGATCTGGCAAAAGTACCGCAAGCAATTATCTTAATGAATTGGGTGCCTTTGTCTTTGATGCTGATAATGAGGCAAAAAAATTGTTGTCAACAAATGACGTTGTACAGCATGAATTAATCTCTGAGTTTGGAACAGATATAATTAATCCATCAGGTGAAATAGAAAAGAATAAGTTATCTCGCATTGCTTTTCAAGATGTCGATCATCAACGAAGATTAAATTCTGTTGTACATCCGTATATTTATGATATAATTGATAGTACTTATGAAAAAGTTTTGAGTGATGGCAAACATAATGTATTTATTATTGATGCAGCTATGATATATGAATCAGGATATGATACTCATTTAGACTATGTAATTGTTATAACTGCTCAATTAAAAAACAGAATGGAACGAGCATTATCTCGGAATACTTTGACAAGAGAAGAAATATTAAAACGTATGGAATTTCAATGGACAGAAGAAGAAAAAGTCAACATGGCTGATTTCGTAATTCATAATGATAGTTCGGAAAAGGAATTAAATGCTAATATTAAATCTCTTATGAAAAAATTGATATAAATCGTTTCCGATTAATTTATTACTTAACAATTATTTTTATGACCTTTAAAGATAAACTGACTTATACTATATTAAATAAATTCTCTAATTTTACCGGAAAATTATCAGAAACCTCTCGCGATAGATTAGTGAAACGGCTAGCTAGTTTTTTTTATTATTTTATTCCTATAAGAAAAAACCAAGCCTTCGATAACATAAAAAAAGCCTTTCCTAATAAAGATCACAAATGGATTAAAAAACAATTAAAAGGTGCTTATAATATTGTCACTCATAATTTTGTAGATTTTCTATCAATATCTAAATCTTATTCACAAATGAAATTCAGAATTGAAAATCAAAATATACTTGATGATGCAATTATTCAAAATAAAGGAATATTACTTATTACTGGTCATTTTGGTTTATGGGAGACATGGGGATCCTGGCTTGGAAAAAATAACTATGATATTTGGGGCGTTATTCAGAAGCAAGCTAATAAAGGAGCTGATCTTTTTTTTAAAGAAATCCGTGAATCATACGGTATGAATCATATTTACAGAAAATCTTCAGTAAATAAAATTTACGATTTGATAAACAATAACAAGATAATCATATTGGCGAGTGACCAAAATGCTAAAAAAAGAGGTACTATTGTTGATTTTTTTGGAAACAAAACTTCAGTACCAAAAGGTGCTGCATTATTTCATTTACGCACCAATGTTCCTTTAATTTTTTCTGTTGGCTATAAAGAACCTGATGGAACTATTGTTATTTCATTTGAAAATATTAATGTTGAGTCAAAAACTATCGAAGGAATTACTCAGGATTATACTTCAAAATTAGAAGAGAAAATTCGCCAGTATCCCGACCATTACTTCTGGTTCCATAGAAAATGGTCTGGAATTAAAGAGAATGGATAACATAATTACTAATAAAGTTGATTGTAAATCAAAAAAGGCTCTATTAATTGCTCAAAAGGTGATTTTAGATGGCGGAATAATTGTTTATCCTACTGATACCTTATACGGGTTCGGAGTTGACGCAAGGAATGAGCTCGCAATATCAAAATTAAATCAAATTAAAGGAAGAAAGTCTCCGATGAGTGTAATAATGCATGATAAAAATATGGTTTTTTCATGCATAGATATTCCAAAAAAGAATCATGATAAAATCAAAAAATACTTAAAAGGTAAATCTACAATTATTATTAAAGTTAAATCTGAAGTGGTGCATCCAGATATTCTAGGTAATAATAAAAGCCTGGGCATTAGAATTCCTGATCATAATTTTGGGCCTAGTCTTTGTAAAATATTAGGGTTCCCAATAACAACAACTTCTGTAAATAGAACAGGCGATACTCCGTTAAATGACCCAAATAAAATAATAAAAGCCTTTGATGGTGAATTTGATTTATTAATTGATGATGGCATTATGAAAAATTCATCTGGTTCTACTATTTATAAATATGAAAATTCAAAAATAAAAGTTTTACGAAAATGAAACATTTGGGCTCTATTATATTTTTTCTTTTGAATTTTCTCATAGCAGAAACCCCATTTAAAGTTGGTGAATCATTAAAGTATTCTGCGGATTTTAATCTAATTAGGGTAGGACAAGCTGAGTTAAATGTAATTGGATTAGAAAAAATGAATGATTTGGAAACCTATCATGTTACATTTAGTGCAAACACTTCAGGTTTAGCAGATCAATTATTTAAAATTAGAGATCAAATTGATATTTGGATGGATAAAAAAGATTTTTTTACCCATCGATTAATAAAAAATATAAATGAAGGTAATTACACTAATAAAGTTGATGTAAAATTTGACTATCAAAAATCAATTGCAAAAACTGGCACAAAAGAAGTTCCAATTAATTTTAAGGCACGAGATTCATTTTCAATGTTTTATTACTTAAGGACAATTCCACTTAAAAAAAATGAAATCATGTCATTTTCATCTTTTGAAGGTAAACGTATTGTACATTATAATTTACAGATGACAGGTACAGAAATAGTTCGTACTAATTTAGGAACATTTAATTGTAAAGTTATTCGACCATACCGCGAAGGTAAAAACTTATTTAAAAATCAAGGTGATATGCAAATTTGGATTAGTGATGATAGTAAAAGACTTCCAATAAAAATACAGATTAAAATGAAATTTGGATCAATGACACTTCTACTAAAAAACGTGAGTTAATTAGTAAATAATCTTCCAACATCATTTACGATTACTGTAATCATCAACATAAGAATAAGCAACATACCGATTTGTTGAATTCCCATTCTCATTTTAAAAGTAAGTGGTTTTCTTATAATACCTTCAATCAGCGTAATAAATATATGTCCGCCATCTAACCCAGGTATTGGCAAAATATTAATAAATGCAATATTGCAACTAATCAGAGCCATAAGGGTTAAAAATGGAATCCATCCTGCTTCAGCTGTTTGTCCAGCTAATTGAGCAATCATAATAGGCCCGCCTAATTCTTTCATGGATGCCTGGCCTGATGTAAGCATTTTTATTGTTAAAATTGCCATCCCAAATCCTCGAACTGTTGCCGTAATTCCCATGTTAATACTTTCAATTAAATTAACAGGTACATTTTGATATTCTGGATGAATTCCAATTATTCCAATTGTATCTCCATTAGAAGGATTAATTTGAAAAGTTGATCTCAAAGAAATATTTGATTTTATTGAACCTCGTATATAAATAATGTCTATTTCTTGATCGGGCCTTTGATGAATCTGTTCGGTTAAATCACTCCATGTTTTAATCGAGTGGTTATCAACAGAATCGATAACATCACCAGCTTTTAATCCAGAAAGCTGTGCAGGCATACCATCTATTACCTCATTAATAATAGGCATTGTTGAAGGAATAACTCTGCCGGAATAATTAGATAATCCAGTAAAAATAATAAAAGCTAATATCAAATTCATAATAACGCCTGCGCTTTGAAACCATATTTGTTTCCATTTTGGTTTGCTCATTAATTCATATGGTTTATTATCATACTTTGTATCCATACTTTCATCAATTATACCTGCAACTTTTACATATCCACCAAATGGAATAATAGCCAAACAATATTCTGTAGTCGTTCCTTTACGTCCTTTAACTAATATGTTTGATTCATAGATTGGACCCCATTTATATTTGCCTGATTTATTTTTTTTATAAAAAAATAATCGAAATTTCCAACCATTTTTGACAGAAGTAAAAGTCATAAGACGCGGCGGAAAACCTACTGAAAAACGTTCTACTTTTACTCCAATAGATCTCGCTGCAAGATAATGCCCTAATTCATGTACAAAAACAATTACGCCAAGTAATACTATTGCTGCAAATAATGTTGTCATGTTTAATACCTAGATAACATTTTTATTAATAAATTTTTTAACATAATCAACTGTCCAAACCTCCAAATTTAATAAATCTTCTAATGATGGATTAGATATCCAATTGTGTTTTCCACATGCTTCTTCAATAATATAAGGTATATCCATAAAACCAATTTCATTATTTAAAAAATGATATACTGCTTGTTCATTTGCTACATTTAAAACTGCTGGCATAGTACCAGATTTACTTAAAGCTTCATATGCTAAAGATATACATGGAAATCTTTTTGTATCTGGAGGTTCGAAATTTATTGAGCCGAGCTTCAATAAATCCAGAGATTCCCAATTTCCAACACTTCTTTCAGGATAAGTTAATGCATACTGAATGGGAACTTTCATATCGGGAACTCCCAACTGTGCTTTTACGGATTTATCTTTGAATTCGACCATAGAATGAATAATAGATTCTGGATGAATAATTATTTTTATTTTATCAGCATTTAAGCCAAAAAGCCATTTAGTTTCAATTACCTCAAGCCCTTTATTCATCATCGTTGCAGAATCTATAGTAATTTTACTACCCATTGACCAGTTTGGATGATTTAAAGCTTCTTCCTTTTTAATACTATTAAATGTTTCAATATCTCTTGTTCTAAAAGGTCCTCCACTTCCGGTGAGAATTATTTTTTCAACCTCATCAATATTTTCTCCAACTAAGCATTGCCAAATCGCAGAATGTTCACTATCGACGGGAAAAATTTTTGCACCAGATTTATTTTTTTCATTATTGATTATATCTCCAGCCATAACGAGACTTTCTTTATTACTCAACGCAACATCAACTGATGAACGAATAGCATTAATAGTTGGCTGCATTCCAGAGGATCCAACAAGACTATTAAACATAATATCTACATCTGACCGAGATGATAATTCAAGCAATCCTTCTCTACCATGTAGTACGGAAACTCCAGAACCTTTTAATGAATCTTTAACATAATCAACCTCGCTAGAATCAACAATAGCTATAATTTCAGGGTTATACTTTTTTGTTTGTTTGACAAGAAGATTTGAATTTTTATATGCACTTAAAGCTTTTACATTAAATTTGTCATTTAAATTATCAATCACATTTAAAGCATTGACACCTATAGACCCCGTTGAGCCAAGTATAGAAATATTTTTCATTTCTAGAATAAATCTCCTATACTTATTGATATAAAATTGATTTTGGAACCAAATAAAATTTGGGGCGAAAGCATAAACCCAAATAATTTAGTTGATAATCCAAAACTAATATAGTTTGTCTGCAAATCGTAATTGTCTAATGTATTGTAGGTTAAAACTTTAACTAAATTTGTACCAAAACCAGAATGTAGTTTATAATTGTTCCATGTAAAAAATTTAATTACAGAAAGATTTAATGCAGATAATTGAAAATGACCATTTGAATTTATTCTTCCTGAATCAAATAATATTCTCCATTTAGAGGGTTCATCAATTAATCCTGGTTTTAGAGTCAATCCCCAACCATACATTTGTATTGCTCTTTTATCAGATGAATAATTTGCAATTTGTCCTCTCATTGACAAATTCCATGATATCTTAATTTTGGTCGAAATTGAGGGTGAAAACCCATCATTAGAAACCTCTTTATTTAATGAAGAGATAATTGCTATTCTTCTATCATTTTTAATTTCAAATGGAGAATTATGTGTAGCGAATAAACCTCCATATTTAAATGTAGAATTAATGTTATTATTTAATTCAAATGAAGACCATTGAGAAAACAATAAAGAACCTGAAAATAATAATATTATAAAATGCGTCACGTATTGAGATATATTAAATGATGCCTCTTTCACTTGATTCAATAAAATTAATTATATTTTTAATTTCCGATGTTTGTGACATGGTTTTCCTAATCTTCTCCAAAGCCTGACCTCGATTTAATTTTGATACAAAATATGTCCTATATGCTTTTTTTATTAGCATTCTAATTTCAGGGTCAACACCTCGTCTTTCTAAACCAATTTTATTTATTCCAACAAATCTTAAAGGAGCTCCTGATGTTGTTATATATGGTGGGACATCTTGTTTTGCTGTAAATCCTCCACCTATAAGCGATTGAGTACCAACTTTTACAAATTGATGAACCATAACACCACCACCAATATTTGCCCAATCTCCCACTTCAACATGCCCTCCTAATGTAGCTAGATTTGCCATAATCACGTTACTACCTACTATGCAATCATGGGCAACATGAGTTCCTGTCATTAATAACGTATTTTCACCAACAAACGTCTTACCATAGGCTTTTGTTCCTCGATTAATTGTTACCGCTTCGCGTATTATTACATTATCTCCGATAATGGTTTTTGTTTCTTCACCTTCATATTTCAAATCCTGAGGCGCTTCTCCTATTGAAGCATTATGAAAAACAGTACAATTGGATCCCATTTTCGTACCATTACAAATAGTATTATGATTACCGATATCAGTTTGATCTCCAATGATAACATTATCTTCAATAATGGTATAGGCACCAACATTTACATTTTGACCTAAAATAGCCTTAGGGGAGATTATCGCTGTGGGATGTATGGAAATGGGATCAGGCTCCTGCCCGGTCCACCACCGTTGCTTTTAAATTTGCTTCCGTAACTAGCTTGTCACCAACATATGCTTTACCTATGAGCAAAGCGGTACCTAAACGAAACTTTGCAAGTGTCATTTCTAAACGCAGTTGATCGCCAGGAATAATAGGATGTCGAAATTTTGAATCTGTTAATGCAGAGAAAAACATATTCTTTTTCATCGGATTATCAACACTATTTAATACTAAGAAAGCTCCAGCCTGTGCCATTGCTTCTAAAACGAGAACTCCAGGCATAACTGGTTGATTTGGGAAATGTCCCTGAAAGAAAGGTTCATTTATTGTCACATTCTTATAAGCAGTTAATTTTTCACCAGGTGTGATATCAACAATACGATCAACTAAAACAAAAGGATATC
This sequence comes from Fidelibacterota bacterium, assembly GCA_036163755.1. Taxonomy (GTDB): domain Bacteria; phylum Fidelibacterota; class Marinisomatia; order Marinisomatales; family TCS55. The sequence continues at coordinate 1,059 of JAYZKF010000017.1, read as the reverse complement.
GGTGAGGCAATAAATTTAAAATAGAATTAATATCAAACATATAATTACCAGACTGTGTTGTTTGATACTGTTGTTGTAAAATATTTTTCTGATAAACTTTTTTGATTTTCTTTACTAGTTCTACATTTGCGGCATGCCCACTCTTTGAAGCAATAACATGACCTTTTAATGGCATCCCTAGCAAAGCAAGATCGCCAATAAGATCAAGAGCTTTATGACGAACAGGTTCATTCTCAAACCTTAGCTCTTTCCCATTTAATGTCCCATTTGCGCCAAGGCTAATTTTTTTATTTATACCAAATAATGATTTTAAATTTTCTGCTTCATCTTGATCAATTTCTTTATCTACAATAACAACTGCATTATCTAAATTACCACCTTTTATTAATCCTTCTTCCTTAAGAGTCTCTACTTCACTTAAAAAACAAAAAGTTCGCGCTGGAGCAATCTCAGTCGCAAAATTTTCTTCAAGATTTTCCATAGTAGTGAATTGAGTGCCTAACGTTTTATACTCATAATCAATCATAAAAGTCACACGAAACTGATCAGATGGCATAATATGAATATCAACGCCCCGTTCTGTATCTGAATAACCTACTGCTTCATCAATATTAAGATAGTTTCTTGGGACTTCCTGCTTAACAATACCTGCTTTAAGTAATGCCTCAACAAAATCAATTGCACTACCATCCATAACGGGGGGTTCTTTTTCAGTCAACTCAATTAAAACATTATCCAAGCCAATGCCAACACATGCAGCCAAAGCATGCTCTACAGTATGAATTCTAACTCCATTTTCCTCGATTGTCGTTCCACGCGAAATATCAACAACATGATCAATATCAGCACGAATTTCAACTCCACCTTCAACATCCATTCTTTTAAATCTTATCCCAAAATTCTCAGGTGCAGGTTTAAATGTTATTTTTGATTCAACACCTGTATGTAATCCTACACCTACACACGATGTTTCAGTCGCAATTGTTCTTTGAAATTTTATAAAAGCCATTATACTTGTTTATTTGTTATTCTTTTTTCTAATTGTTTTAATCTATTTTT
>JAYZKF010000016.1:0-3458 GCA_036163755.1 Fidelibacterota bacterium | reverse complement strand
TCTTCCCAACAGGCATTGGCTAATCCATTTGATGAACGCATTACAATTGATTCGCTAGATTATTTAAATCTCCAACATCTGGATAATGTGATTACAGATACTCATTATTCGCAAAGAGATCGACAGGGTAGGCACTTGGCAATGATAGCGAGATTAATTCAAGATAAAGGAGTCAATGTAAAAGGAGTTGCAATAGATGAACGAACATCAATATGTATTAATAAAGATGGGATTGCATCTGTATATGGTGAAAATAAAGCATTTTTTATTAAACCAGTTTCTACCCCTGAAAGTATTATTGATGGCTCGCCATTAAATTGGGATCATGATTCAACCGCTGTAAATGTATATTGTATTGAAGGCACTACTAATGGTAGTAAAAACTTTAATCTAATAGATTGGGAAAAGGGAAGTGGTGGCTATTGGGAGAATTGGTATATAGTTAATGGAGTCTTCTATTCAAAAGCTTCTTTCTAAGGAGTGTCCCATGAAACGTTTTTTGAACCTCTTATCCAAAGTTGCTTCGGATAAAATTCAAGACTCGCTGGCGTCTGTAAGCATGGTTCGCCATCAACATTAATTGGTAATGGTGGATCGTGAGCAATATCAACGGGCTCATTATCTTGATTCACTGATTTAATTTCTAGTTTTCTACATTTATCAAGTGTAATACCCCATTTACCTACGTGTTTTCCTTTTCTTAACGGACCCATTAATAATAGCATTCGTAATTTATTTAGATTCCAAGCTTTGCATAGATATGCATGATCTACGATTGGCGAAGCTCCTGGTGCAACCCAATAACCACCCCCAAAAAATTCAGATAGTGTAAAAACAAATAATGAAAAATTAATTATTACTGGTTCTTGATCATCAATCTTTACCCAAGCATTTCTTTTCTTCCATTTCAGTATTTCAGTAATACCTAAATAAGTATACTTTAAATTACCCTTTATCCATTTTCCCCTTGTTAGTTTTGCTCGGGAAACTAAAGATGTAATCCCTGAATCTGATTCATGAAAAACCCAACGAACTATTCTATTCTTTTGAGTAGCCTCACCATTCCATTTTGTATCAGGGGTTGGGGCAGGATAATTGACTTCTTCAGGCATTGGCTCAGCTTCTATACGTATAGCTCCAACATTCCTATCGACCCCATTCATTATAATATCAGTAATTTTATCTAAATCATCTAAACTATATCCATGAACTCTAGCAACATCATTTCCAGTCCCTGCTGGAATAATAGCAAGAGGTATATTGCTACCTCTTAATCCAGATGCAACTTCGTGTATAGTACCATCACCTCCACATGCTACAATTACTTGTATATCTGAACGATCTTTTAAAGAATAGGCTATTTCTGAAGCATGCCCAACTTTTTCAGTGACGTGTAATTCTGTTTTTAGACCTTTGTTCTCAAATTTATTTTTTGCTGTTTCCCATATTTTCAATGAATGTCCATCACGGGCAGCAGGATTTATTATACAGGATATAATCTTTGGAGACTCATTAACTAATGGGGAAGAATGATCAGTGCTCATTTACTGAAAACTCTTTAATTGAAACAAAAAAACAAATTTATTTTAACTGTATTTTTCAGGTTTATAATAAAATTGTTTTCCTTTAGTTCCTGGTTCGAGAATCATTTGTAAATATGGAACTTTTTCTTCATCAAACAATTCCAGTCCCTTCAAAAATGGATGATTATTTATTGTACCTACTTCACCTTGTTCCTGATGCTCAAAAAGAGCAGCTTTTAAATACAAATCTGCAATATATACATCATCTCCTTTGGATACAAAAGCTTGGAAATAACGTTCGTGCCCGAGATAATCGCCAATAGTATCGCAACAATTATTCATTTTTAAAATGGAGCCATCGCTATCGCCAAAATCAACCTCATTTATATCGCGATTAATTTTTCCATAATCGAGTTTATTATATGAAGGCAATTTATAATAATCAGCACTGTGGTCAAGGTGCTCTTGAGAAGTGCTCCCAAGTGAAAATACATACATTGCAAACTTTGGGACTCCTTTAGATAAATCTGGAGCGACTACAATGGCAGCAATCAGTTCTTGAAAATTTGGTAAATGACCAAGGCCGCCTTCCGGAAAATTAAAAGCAGTAATATTTAATAGTGAAACGCCGGGAACGATTTCCATTGGACTTAATTGTTTTGGTAATAATGAGGATATTTGATCTGTGTCCACTTCATAGAATGTGGTCATTGCATAATCAAATTCCCAAATTATTAAATTATCTCCTGGAATATGTTCTGTCATAGTTTGAACCTCAAATTATAGATTAAATTTATATTCTTTCGAAGCTTGAATTAATGCTTCTGCGCATCCATCAAGTTGTTCTTTTGTATGTTCCGAAGTAACAAAAGCACGAATGATTGATTTATTTTTCTTTACCGCCGGAAACATCATAATAGAAAAATCATATCCAAGTCTCATTAAATAATCGCCAAGGGGAAGTGATTTTCTTTCATCACCAAAAATAATTGGAATCACCCAAGATTGAGAAGTTCCAATATCTACTTTATCCTTTAATAACGATCGAAGATAATCTGCATTTTCAATTATTCTCTTACGTTTTTGATCTCCATCAGGACCCGCAGCTAATTCAAGTGCCTTTAAAATTCCTCCGGTGACGGCAGGATCCAATGCACAGGAAAACATTCTTGATCGTGCATAATAATTCATATAGTTAATTAATTCTTTTTTCGCATAGACACATCCACCAACGCCACCAAAAGATTTACTAAACGTTCCAATAACAAGATCAACTTCAGATAAAACATCAAATTCTTCAACTGCACCTTTGCCTGTTTTGCCGGCAATTAATAAAGAATGTGCTTCATCAACAAGAATTGAAGCACCATATTTTTTCGATACAGCTACAAGATCCTTTAAATTTCCATAATCACCATCAGTGCTATATACTCCTTCAACACATACTAGAATTCTTCTATTTTCTTTAGAAATTCTTTTCAAGATTTTTTCAAGAAACTCAGCATCATTATGTCTAAATAATTTAACTGTCCCTTGAGACATCACTGCTCCATCAATTAATGAAGCATGAGAGGAATGATCTAAAACAACATAGTCGCCTTTATGAATATAGCTGGATACCACACCAATGTTTGCTCCGTAACCTGAAGAAAATAATGAAACACCATATCCTTCTTGACCGTAAAAATTAGTAAGGGCATCTTCTAGCTGTTTGTGTACATCAAATGTACCATTAAGAACTGGACTACCCGTTGCACCTAATCCAAATTTATCTAATGCATCTTTCGCTGCTTGGATTACTTCCGGATGATTAGCATAGCCAAGATAATTGTAACTAGAAAAATTTACTAGGTCATGTTCATCACCATGAATTCTACGAACACTTATTTCTGGATCTTGAGGTGTTAAATGTGGCGTCTCAAAAGTATATTTATC
>JAYZKF010000015.1:0-2552 GCA_036163755.1 Fidelibacterota bacterium | reverse complement strand
TCCTTTTTGCATAACTTACTCCTAACTTCTTTTTTCGTGTTACTAACGCGTACGTTTTATACTACAATTCAAATTTAATTTATAGCAAATACTTTTTACCAAATTTTTGGTATCAAAATTTTTCTGTTCTTAGGATATTCTTTAAAATTCTCTAAATACCATTGATGGTTTGAGCGAGAACGTGGGACAAGATTTGCAATAGCCCATGCTGTAAAAGATAATCCTGCTAGAGACCAGGTTGCAATAGCCCAACCTATCCATTCTATAATTTCTCCAAGATAATTAGGACATGATATCCATTTGAATAGACCTCCATATGGTATCTTATAATCACTTTCTCCCTTTTTTCGCAGAGCAAATAAAATGTTATCAGAAAATATGTTTATTCCCATACCAATAATAAAAAGTGCAACTCCTATAATGAATTGCGGACTATAAAGCCATTCTATTGGATAGGGGTAGTGAAGACTATATACCCATTCTGCATTGATCCAAGAATTGATAGAATTAAAACCAACAGCAAAAAGCGCAATACTTATTGGCATTTTTTTGCTAGAGATATGTGCCCTTGCTGGCCATATCCAGCTGCGATGGATGTAGTGTATAATCCAAATAATATAAAATATAATCCCAACTGGATCGAGAATATCCCAGCGACTTACTCCGATCCAAAAAAAAATTGTCATAACTATAATACATGGAGACTCCATAATGATCCAACCCAAGCGGGCTGGTATACGAAATCCCCACCCAGGGCGCTCATGGCGACCATATGGAGCACGGATAAACATGAGGAGAATAAATGTGAAAGCAGCAATCCCTAGCCATATCCATATTGTTAATTCATATTGATAGTGATTAATTAACATGGTTTTGTGTCCAATCAATTGTATCATTTATTGTTTGTTCTAGTGTCCGCGTGCTATGGCCCAATTCTTTTTGAGCCAATTCATCGGATATAATTTTGGGTTGAACCGCTAAAGCATGAATACCACCGCGCGTTAAAGAAGACCTCTCACTAGTGATTTTTGATTTGATCCATGAAAAAGGTATGCCTGCATATGCCGTCCATAGAGGAAAAGTTGCATAAGTTGTTTTAATCTTTAATTTATTTGAAACAATCTTTGCTATTTGGGGTAAAGATGCCCACTCACCTGCTAAAATATAATTTTGGTTAGTTTTTCCATAGTCAACACATTTAATTGCTGATTTTGCCACATCTCGTGCATCTACCCAGTTATACCCTGCATTTATATTAAATAACATTTTTCTCTTCATAATGTCTCTCAGAACTTGTCCCATTCTACTTGGTTTATAATCATATGGCCCAAGGACCCCAGTTGGGTGTATAATGCTTGCATTTAAGCCCTGTTTACAGGCTTCATATATTATTTTTTGAGAGATAGCTTTGCTTTTATCATAGGGGGCTGCATTTGGTCCGGATACCAAGGGGCGATCTTCGTTAAGGATTTGCCTTGTAGGTCGCGGCTCAAATGCATGAATACTAGAGAAATGGATAAATCGTGAACTATTTGAGTTTATGGCTGCCTCGCACATATTTTTAGTTCCATCTACGTTTATTTTTTTCATCTTTAGAAGATTTATATTTTCAACAGCAACATATGCAGCTAAATGAAACACAGCATCACAACCATTCATTTGATTCGATAAAAAGGATACACTTGTAAGGTCACCATGCGTTTTTTCTACTTCTAAATCATCAAGCGCTTTAGAATCTTTATGAACTAAACAATTTACTTTCCAACCGGATTCCAGTAGAAGCCGAACTAAATTTGCACCAAGATGGCCAGAGCCCCCAGTGACGAACGCTTTTCTCATTTTCCATCCTTACAACAATGAATAATATAAAAAGTTGATAATCAATTTTGTGCGAATTATATCTAAAACCAAGAACAGTTCAATAAAAATTATGTTTTGGAATTCATTAATAATATGTTAAGATCAACGAGATAAGTAAAGCAAGGGGGGCCGTGTTAACGCCCCCTTTTTACATTTTAACCATTCACAATGGAGGGCGAGATGCGTAAAAGCATTGCATTTAGTGTCGCTACACTTCTATTGCCTGGTTTAATTTTTGCACAAGCAAAAATATCAGGTAGTGTAACCGATGCAAGCACTGGTGATAAACTAGTTGGTGCAAACGTCATTGTTGAAGGAACTGAAGTTGGTACATCCACTGATGTAGATGGAAACTATTCGTTAACAGTTCCTGCAGGTTTAGGCTCTGCGAAAGTTACTGCAAGATACATTGGCTATAGACAGGCTACTGTAACAGTAACTCAGTCCGGGACTCAAGACTTTTCTTTAAAAGAAGACGTTTTGAAAATGGATGCAGTTATGGTCACAGGAGTGGCCGGAGCGCTTACAAAAACCAAGACACCGTTTGCTATTGATAAAATTGATAGAGAGGTCCTTGAAATGGCCCCCTCAACAACAGTGGAATCTATGATTCGCGGAAAGTCAGCTGGCGTAAAAGTTGTAAAATCAACTGGAGAGCCTGGATATGCTGCTTCTGTGCAATTGCGTGGCGC
>JAYZKF010000014.1:0-4931 GCA_036163755.1 Fidelibacterota bacterium | reverse complement strand
CTCAAGATCGATTTTATGCAGAAAAATTTAAATCAGACCTTGAGGAAATTTACAAGAATAAAATATACATTATTTTTGAAGCACCAAACTACAAAGTAAGAATTGGCGATTTTATTGATAGAAAAAGTGCTGAGGAAATGCGAAAAAAACTCTCGAAAAAAGGGCACTCAACTGCATGGATTATTAGATCAAAGATAGAAGCAATAGATAATTAAAAATAAAATTTTCTATTATCTATAATTGTTGCTTTTTCTTTTAATTCAGTCATCCAATTTTGATAAACCGTATTCTGTTTTAATCTTTTTAAATCAGATCTTATAATGTTTCGCTGACTATTCCAGCCTGTTGAATCAAAATCACTAATTTGATTTACTTTTATTAATCCATAGCCTCTATAAGTTTTGATGGGTCCAAGCAGATCGCCTTTCTTAGCATTAATAAGTGTGCCAACTAACTGATCTGACTTTCCAAGTGAAATAAACGAATCAGTTAATTTCTTTTTATCAGATGGAATTAATTCTAGTTTGTCATCACCACTTTTTAGTGTTTCAAATGATATTCCATTCAAAACTTTAGATTTTAGTTCAGTAGTTAATTTCTTTTTTGTTTGATCCTTAATTTTATTTTTTAACTCGCTAATAATTTGATCACGTACTTCTTCAAGAGGTAATAGTCCAGCTGTTGATATCGAATCAAGTGTAAAAACTGCAAAATAATCATCCGTTTCTATTGGATCTGAAATGTCAGCTACATTAGAATCAAATGCCCATCTGATAGCGGATCTGAAAGGGCCTAGCCCAGCAATAAATATGTCATTGATTCCTAAATAAGTAGCAATTTGTTTTTGTACATCATGACTATCTAAAGCAGTTGAGAAACTGTAATCTTGTGAGTCATAACTAAATAATGTGGCTTTTCTACGTAGATCAGTGCGTGATTTTTGTCCTAACTCTACGTTTAGTAATATATGCCTTGCTTTTATTTGATGATTTTTTTTGTTTTTATTTTTTACACTATCAACTTTAATTATATGAAAACCAAATTGTGTAAGTACTGGTCCAATAACGGAACCAATTTTTGCGTTAAAAGCAGCATCTTCGAATTTGCCTACCATTTGACCTTTTTCAAACCATCCAAGGTCTCCACCTCGCCCAGAATCAGGTGTTATTTGATTCCCTGGATCTTGAGTGTAAAGATTAGCTAAAGTAGAAAAATTTTCGCCATCATTATATAACATAATTATTTCTATAGCTTCATTTTTAACTCTTTGTGTATCTTGAGGTGTTGGCTGTTTTGGCCATTTGACAAAAGTAAGATGCCTCTTCTCATCTCTTTGAAACTCATCAACCCTAGAATTATAATTTTGAAGAATATCATCTTCGCTAGGTGGCTCAGTTTGATTATCTATAGACGAATTAGTTACGTGAATTGCAGAAATAGTATATTCATTATTTCTTTTAATAAATTCTTCACGGACATCTTTCTCAGAGACAACTGCCGACATATTTATATATTCTTGTAACTTAAATCGAGGAAGATAGAAATCTCTCATCCATGTCTCAATTGGATTCCAATCCATTAAGCCTGGCGTATTTAATGCTTGACGATAATTTTGCTCATTAAATTCGTTATTTGTATAAAATAATCTTTGAATATCTGGTGGAGGGTTATTCTCTAGATGATATAATATTTCATCATCTGTAACATTGATTTTTAGATCTTCTATTGCTTGTTCAGTTAGTCTTTCTTCAACAAATGAATTCCAAACCTCTTCTCTGATATTATTTAATTGTTGGTCTGAAATTTCAATGCCACTATTTCTCAAAGATTCTAATCTGATTGATACAGCTTGATTAAATTGATCTGGAGTAATCTTAGACCCATTAATTGATCCAATTGCTTCACTTGGATTGACTCGTCCAAGTAGTTGGTCAATTATATTTGCACCACCTACTAATCCTCCAACTGTCATACTTAATAAAAATAGTATTAGTAGTGACCAAAGCACTACATGCATCCGGTTTCGTAATGTTGTCATCAAACCCATATTATCTTTTCCTTATTTAATTTTTATAATATTTATTTATTAAAGAAGGGGAGCGAATTTATTGTTTTGTATATTTAAAAGCCAATGTTCAATAGATTATCATAAATATTATGTTAAAATGAATTATAATCAATGATTGATTAATTATAACTTAAGTGAAAACTATAACTCCAAATAAAAATCAACACCCATTGATAACTAGTGGTCCTATGAGAAGCTTATACCAAGATGTTATAAAATGTAAAGAATGTCCAAGATTAGTTGATTTTAGAGAAAAAATTGCAAAAGAAAAACGTAAACAGTTTAATAATTGGGTTTATTGGGGTAAACCGATTCCAGGATATGGTGATCCTAATGCTGAGATATTATTGGTTGGCTTAGCACCAGCAGCACATGGTGGAAATCGTACGGGTCGAGTATTTACTGGTGATAAATCTGCTGAATTTTTGATTAAATGTTTATATGATGTTGCTATTTCTAACCAACCAAATTCTGATCAATTGGATGATGGATTAATTTTGAAAAATGCTTTTATGACACCAGTTTTAAAATGTGTTCCTCCTCAAGATAAGCCAACCGCTCAAGAAATAAGTAATTGCTCAGTTTTTTTTAGTTATGAAATGAAAATGCTAAAAAATGTTAAAGTAATTCTAGCACTTGGGAAAATTGGATTTGACCAGTGTCTAAAATATTTTCGTAATGAATTTGATATAAAATTAAAGGATTATCCCTTTGGTCATGATCGCAGATATTTTCTACCCAATGGGAAAACTCTTTGGTCTTGTTATCATCCGAGTCCAAGAAATGTAAATACTCGGAGATTAAATCATGAAATGATGATTGAATTATTAAATAAAGTTAATAGGTACTTAATTTCACTTTAATAGTGCTATTATGTAAAAATAATATTATTATTCTTTTCTAAAAATATAAATTATCAAGGAGATACATATGAAAAGACTTTTTATAATTAGCTTGATTTCATTTTTATTTATTGGGTGCGAAGCGCCGAATCAAGCTAATCCCGGTGAACCAGCTGGTCCGCATACTTCTGCAGAATGGAGAATTTGGGCATATTCTACTGCTGCTCCTGCCTTTATTGCTTCAAATGCAACAGTATTAGATGCAAATATGGAGCCTCTCAGAGTAGGAACAAATGGGTGGACATGTTTAGCTGCAAGCCCAAGAGGAATGTCTGATCCTGAGAATGGCTGGAAAAATCCTCATGAGGCAATGCCAGTCTGTGCTGATGGTGAATCAATGAAATGGATGCAGGGCTTCATGAGCCAAACAGAACCAAAATTAGATCGTGACGGTTTTGCGTGGATGTTGCACGGTGATACAGGAGAAGATAATACAACACCAATGGTCATGTCAAAAAGTGATGCTAAAGACCCGAGTCAATGGATTGAGTCTGGTCCACATTTGATGTTAATGCCGAAAAACCCCAAAACTTTGGAGGGATATTCATCAGATTTTAATACTGGATCTCCATATGTAATGTTTGGTGGCACTCCTTATGCGCATTTAATGATACCTGTAGATAATTATTACAAATATCAAGCACCCAAGTAATTAAAATGATGGGGCCGTAGCTCAGTTGGGAGAGCGCTTGAATGGCATTCAAGAGGTCGTCAGTTCGATCCTGATCGGCTCCACAACTAATAAGAATGGACTTTTTTATTAATATTCATTCAATTTGGAAGCAAAATAAATAAGAAATAAATTCTCGTATGTGATTTGTAATGAATTTTGTCGATTAGATTTACTTTCAAGATTTAATACTGTAGAGTTCATTTTCTCAAATCTTAATAGAACAATCAAATAAAAGGAATTAATAAAGATGAATGTATATGTTGGAAACCTTAACTATGATCTTTCAGAAGATGATCTAAAACAGGCGTTTGAAGAATTTGGTGAAGTGACATCAGCAAAGATTATATCTGACCGCTATAGTGGTCGTTCAAAAGGTTTTGGTTTTGTTGAGATGTCTTCAGATGATGAAGCAAAAGCAGCAATTGAAGCACTTTCTGGAAAAGAGCTCAACGGTCGTACTATGGTCGTAAATGAAGCACGTCCAAAGACACAATAGCTAGAAAATTATTTTAATAGGTCATTCAAATTTTGTTTGACCTATTAAAATAAGCTTAACCTTGAACTTTATATTAAATATAAACTGAATTATGCCTGAATCAGAAACACCTATTCCATCGAACCCACTTAAAGGTACTCCGTCAAGCCCACCTAAAGAAGAGCATGAATTTAGCTCACGCAATGTTAGAAGTAATATTGCTCCTATTTTCCATATACTTCAAAGTGAGCAACTCATACTACAACGGACAGATCAAAAAGCATTTACTCTAATGTCTATATTGGGTGTATTTATGGTTTTCTTTATTGTCCATTTTCCAAAAATAGAGATTACGTATTTAAGTGGAATTATGGTATTTATCTATTTTATTACAGCAGGATCAGGTCTTGTTAATTTAATGCTTGTTATCGTACCAAGAATACGAGATGACATGGGTCATGAAGATTTGCCTGAAATAAATGCAACTTTTTTTGGAGGTATTATCCAATTCATGAATCCCGTAGAATATGCAGATTATTTAGCTGAATTGACTGAGGAGAATGAAGATACCTTTAGAATGTTTGCCGCTCAGGTATATGCATTAGGACATATCAATGCATACAAAAATAAACATATGAGAAGAGCAATACTCTTCTTTGGTTCTGCCATTATGAGTGAGCTAATTATTATTATGTCTATGGCATGGACTCTTACTTGGACTCAACTCACTAAATAAATCAAGTAATAGTCAATTATGGATGAAAAGAATATTGTATACTCTACAAATACTAATTTCAACCAGAGTTCCATTCC
>JAYZKF010000013.1:0-12272 GCA_036163755.1 Fidelibacterota bacterium | reverse complement strand
TCTGTGTCATTATATCAAGGTAGGCGGGCCACTCAATATTCCCGATTCTCACTTTTACTTGTTTTTTTAAAAATGCCATCACGGTGAAAATTCCAGGTCGACCCCCGGCAAAAATCATCACATTCTCAGGTTCAATGGTTGATCCATATCTCGAATTATAGTAGTCAGCAATGGCATCTCGAAGTTTAGGATGCCCCCAGGCCTTGGGATAAAACCGATCCTCTGAAGTGACCTCAACGCTATCTGGTAAATCTGGTCCATCAAATTTTTCCAGTGGTGTGGTCAGTGGAAAACCCTGAGACCACGGATGCGTGCCTTCAGTACCCATGAATCTCCCAAAGGTATCTTGAAATGCATAGAGTGTCTCATAAATACCCATAGGAGGTACGTGATATAAAAAATCTTTAATCATTTACAATTTTTTAATTATGAATTTTGATTAACTCGTCATATCCACCAATAGCTTCTCCATCAATCACGATTTGAGGTACAGTTGTAGCTTTACCAACTTCAAGAAGTTTAGATCTATCCCAACCTAATTTTTCAATATTAACCTCTTCATAGTCCCAGCCTTTTTCATCAAAAAAACGTTTAGCTAGATCACAATAACTACACCAATTGGTAGTATAAATTTTTATTGATTTCTTCAAAAAAATTATTTTTCGTGCTTTTCAGCAACTACCAATATTTTATGGATTGCGTATAAACCACCTAATGATAAAGACCAGCCAACAACAAAATAAAATATTTCCATTAAATCAATTTCCTTTTAGTTAACAATAAAGTTTGAGCACTTAATTTACAGTTTTCAACTAATTACCTCTAACTTGAATATTCAATATCTGGATATTAAACTCTTTTAGGAAAACCATGATAAAATATATTCGTTTCGCAGCTGCACCTACCCTTACAGCATTGGGGGCCTTCTTCGCCTTACAAGGTGAACATTGGATGTGGGTATATTTTGCAATGTTCGCAATTATAGTTATTCTTGGAGATTTTACTCTTGGCGATAACAGTGAAAATCCAAAATATCCATCAACTAAAATCTTAAATTTTCTACTATACATTAATTTCCCGTTCCTTATACTTGCTGTCATCGCAAGTATATGGATGGTAGGAGATTATCCAATTCCAGAATGGGGATCATCTTTTGCAATTGCGAGAGAGAATACAACCTTATATGATTTGGTTGGGTATGTCATTGTGATGGGTTTGCTGGTTGCATCTGCAGGAACTAATGTAGGACATGAACTTACTCATCGTAAAAAAAATAAATTTGATATGTTTCTTGGAAATTGGTTTTTGGCATTTACATGGGATTGTGCATTTGCGATTGAACATGTTTATGGTCATCATAAATATGTAGCAACAGAAAGAGACCCCGCAACTGCTAGGCGAGGTCAAAACCCGTATTCTTTTATTTGTCGATCTACTATTTTATCACATCGAAATGCATGGGTTATTGAAAATAATAGATTAAAAAAACAGGGCCATAATCCTGTCTCTTTTCGAAATAAAATGCTTATAGGTTATGGTCGCTCAGGACTGCTTACTGCTGGAGCCTTTTATTTAAGCGGATGGGCAGGTTTGATTATGTTTCTATTGATTGCGACTGGAGGGAAAATCATGCTTGAGGGTGTTAATTATATGGAGCATTATGGATTGATTCGTGAAGAAGGCGCACCAATTCAACCAAAGCATTCGTGGAATACTAATAAAAGAATCAGCAGTATTTTTCTTTATAACTTAACACGCCACTCTTCTCACCATGAAGAGGCTTCATTAGAATACTGGGAGTTAAAAGCATACCCTAATGCCCCAGAAATGCCATTGGGATATTTATCTTGCGTCTATTTAGTTTTATTTGCTCCGTGGATTTACCATCGTATAATGGCTCCAAAATTAAAAGAGTGGGATATAAACTTAGCAAATAACACAGAAAGACTATTGGCTCAAAAACAAAATGAAGCCAGTGGTCTGGCTTATTTAATCTCTTAGTCTGAACTTTCTTTCTTAACTAAATACACACTTGCTGTATCACTATTAAAAGCAGTAAAAATACCTAATCCGCCTTTAATATTTGAATATGGTTCATTCAAATCCCTTGAATCTTGCCCACTTGATTGATATAATAAAACATAATCCGTCTGCACATGAAAAAGCACAATATCATGACGACCAAAATGGGTAACAATTGTAGGTAAAATAGTATATGAGGTATCAGCAAAAGGTTGGGAGACAAAACGCTTCCAACGAGGTGGCGCTTGTTTTTCTAAAGGAGTTGGCGCTACTTCAACATTATCCATTAATAAATAATGGTAAAGTTGATCAGGATTATCCCAATCAAGCTGAATCCGATTTGAATCTGAAAAAATCCAGTTAACATAATCCCTATTCCTATTGAACTCGGGAACCCAAAGTGTATCAATTGATGCTGAAAAGCTACCAGGTTTAATAGGAACCACTGTTTCAGCAGTGAGCTTTTGTTCCATATAGTTTACCTCTAATCGAAATGTATCCCCAAGTCCTACAACAAGATTACTATCTGGATAGTGGTAAGTAATTGAAAACGTAGTGTCTGTTTCAGTTGTATCATTAGAATAAACGGGCTCTAGTATAAATTTCTCATTTCCACGTGAAAGAATTACTTCAGCAGAATCAATTGGTGTTGGTTCAGTACTCTCATCATCTAATGCTAATGTAGACATAAGAACAATATCTTTCACAGGTTGACCTTCATAAATATATGCCCGAACTACAATTAAATTTTCATCAGGAACTGCTTTAAGATCATCCTCACAACTAATCATAAGGGATACAATAATTAGTGAACTCAATATGAATAATTTATTTTTCATAAATTTACTTTATTTCAAAGACACTTTAAAAAACAAGGTTATTGTCATAGGAAGTAACATCATATCAGAAACTAATACTGGTACAACATCTAAATCATATTCTCGATAATTAACATTCTTATTATTTAAAAGATTAAAAACTGAAAAACCCACATCCCACTTAAAATCGGGAGTTTCTAATTGTCTAAAAACACTAATATCAAATCGCTGGTAATCTGGTAAACGATGCGCGTTTTTATCACTGACATGAATATAATTAAACTCATCACCATTTAATAAAGGAAGATAATATCGACTTTCGGGAGTAGTGTATGGCGTACCTGTAGCATAGATCAATGTTGAAGCAAAATTCCAGGCACCGAACTTATAAGTACCTACTATCTTTGCCTCATGTGTTTTATCATGGCTCGCAGGATAAGGCTCCGGCGCTAAAGCTCCAAAATCATATTTTACATTTCCAAAAGTGTAGCCAATCCATCCATTAAATGTTCCGGTCTTTTTCTGAGCCAAAAATTCTAAACCCTCCGCATAGGCATCACCGAAGAAAAAGTAATTCCCATAGTCAGCTAATTCTTGAAAACGCCTCGTGTATTCAATCATACCATCCATGAATTTTCGATAGCCCTCAATCTCAAATAAATAATTCCGAGTTTCATATTTTAAACCTAAGATTTGATGCTCTGCAGACCCAGGAGGAATATTGTCATCCGATACAAGCCAAAAATTGGAATTTCCTTGTAGAACATCTTCAAGGACAATATTGTTAATAAATTGAAAATAATTACCCCATGCCCCTTTAATTGAAAAATGATCTCCAATATTCCAATTAAATGAAAAACGTGGAGAAATGAATACTGAATCCGTTGCTAAATCCATAATAAATAAACTATCTAGTCCCGTTTGGGATGTTGCGCGAACACCCATTCCTATAGTTAAAGAAGGAAGGACTTTCCATCGGTCTTCTAAATAAAGACTTAATAGCATCGTATTTGATTCTAAATCCAATATCTCAACAGAATCATAAACAGCTACGTCATAATGTGTTCCCAGATTTGTTGTTTCTAAACCAAATTCAATAATATGATTTGCATCAGCATGTAAAACATTATCTAAGCGGAATGATTTATCTTTAGCTCCATTACTTTCATCAATCTTGAATGTTCTACCTCCACCACCTATTGAATATAGATGACGACCGTAGTCACTATTGAATGTAGAAGCACTATATAAAGCCTGAGTAGAGAAACGGTCGGTCCAACGATGGTTCCAACGCAAGCTCATTCCTAAATTACCCCAATCCGTATTATTATCATCAATTCGCGTTACCGTTTGTTGGCTACCACCTCCACCGAAGCCTCCGCCTCCGGGCCGACGTCTCACACCTTCAGTCTCACGAGATTCATTTAAAAAATCTCTTCCCCCATACATACTAAGGCTGATTACATCGCTATTACCGGGAGTAAAAGTCACTTTATTATGAAGATCGTAAAAATAGAATTTTGGGAAAATCTGCTGTTGAAAAGCCTCATCATCCTCATTATTGGGATTGACACGCCTGCGATTATTTGTGGGAACTTCATCATCACCTGTTACAAATTCATACATTTTTTCGAAAAAAGGGCTGGACATATAATCGGAATATGAGCGTCTAAAAGATAATAACCAACTTCCACCTAAGATAATTGGTGTCTCATATAATATTTGAGTAGACATCAAATTAGCACCTAATCCAAACTGTCTTTTTGTTAAATCACCATTTTTTCCTGTCATATCAATTACACTGGATAATCTACCTCCGTATTTTGCAGGAAATCCTCCCTTATAAACCTGAACATCTTTAATCGCATCTGCATTAAATGCACTAAACATCCCAAAAAAATGGTCAACATGGTAAATGTTCATTCCATCTAACAGGATCATATTTTGGTTCGAGCCTCCCCCTCTAACATTAATACCCGATGATCCATCACCTGTGCTCGTGATTCCTGGCAATAACTGTAATGATCGAAAAATATCGACCTCACCCATGTTTGGTAGAAGTGCAAGTTGACGAGGAGATAGCGTTATTTTACTAACCTCGTCTCCTGAACTTTTTATTATTTGATATTCATCAGCAATGACATCTACAGCTTGAAAATTTAGTGCTTCCATTCTTAATCGAATCTCTAATGGTCCTTGAGACAATGAATTATCAAAGGCAATCTTGGCTGTTCGATAACCAATATATGATACAATTAATGTACAAGGTTCTGCAGGAACATCAACTAGGACAAAATGACCATCAGCATCTGAAGTCACGCCACGGCTTGTTCCTTGAACAAGAACATTCGCGTAAGGTAAAGGCTCCAAATTGTCCATGTCCAAGACTGATCCTACAATATCTCTATCTACATTTTGCCCGAGAATTACACAATAGAATAGAGCTATTACAAATAATCTATTTATCAATTTTGTCTAGGTCCCCTTCTAGATCTTCCGCGTTCTTTTTGCTGATTTTTTATTTCATTTTGATATTGTTTATATTGCTTTTCAGTTAGTATACCCTTAATTAGCTTATCTCTTTCCTGCATCTTATCGCTCATCTCATACCTTTTTTCTCTAAAATCCATATTTGGATCTTCTCTTAGGTCTTTAAGTTCAGCCATCAAACGGTCATTGATTTCCTTCATTTGAGTTGCCTGTTTCTCGTTCAAATCTAATTTTTTAACCCAATCTACTGGATCAGGTTGATTCATTCCCATTCGTGGTTGCGAGATACCAAATGAGATGAAGGCAATAAAAGATAATAATAAATATCCTCTGTTATTTTTCATTGAAAGGTCCCTCTTTATAGTCTATTGAGTAATTGGACAAATTTTTATGAATATAGTTAAAAAAATAATTATTAATCTTTAGATACAAAATCTAATGATACAGAGTTTACACAATAGCGTAGCCCTGTTGGCTTTGGGCCATCTTCAAAAACATGACCCAGATGAGAGTCGCACTTAGCACAAGTAATCTCGGTCCTAATCATCCCAAAACTAATATCTCGTTTAGTATTAATCTTCGTTTCATCTATTGCATCAAAAAAAGCGGGCCATCCTGAACCAGAATCATACTTTGTTTTTGAACTAAATAATTCATTTTCACAACCAGCACAAACATAAACACCTTCCTCTTTGTGTTTATAATATTTTCCTGTAAATGCTCTTTCCGTCCCTTTTTGTCTTAAAACCTGGTATTCTTCAGGAGTTAAGCAAGTCTGCCATTCCTGATCTGTTCTTTCAACTTTGTCCATAACAAATCCTTTTGAAGATTTTTGTTGGGTTTGTGCCATAATAAAGATTCCGATTGCAAAAGTTATTAATGTAATTACTGATTTTTTCATAGTTATCTAAAATATTGTTTAATGCGAAATTAGCCCATTTATTAGTTTTTCTTTAATGTCTTTATTAACAAATTAAATGTACTTCATCAAAAACTTAATCATTCTTTTTACACCATTAGTATACGGTGGATATAATAATTTCATAGGACTTAGACGAGATTGTTTAAGAACGGACCTCTGGTTTGAGAAAGCTTTAAACCCTGCTTCACCATGAGTACGGCCAAAGCCACTATTATTGATTCCGCCAAAAGGTAAGTTAAGGTGCATATAGTGAAGAATCGTATCATTTATAGATGTTCCACCAGCAGATGTATTATTTAAAATAAAATCAATATTTTTCCTATTGGAACTAAATATATATAAACCTAATGGTTTTGGTTTATTATTTATTACCTTTACAACTTCATCAATATTATCAAATGTCATTACAGGAAGGATCGGACCAAATATTTCTTCACTCATAACAGGAGAGTCAGAAGTGACATCTGTTAATACAGTTGGCGCAATAAAGTTTGTTTCTACATCTGTATTTCCCCCCATATATATTTTATCACCAAAAGAGGTTGTTTCATTAAGTAAACTATTTAATCTGTCGAAATGTTTTTTATTTACAATACGAGCATAGTTATCAGAGTCCTTTACTAAACCATTGTCTGAAGCAAATTGTTTAATTGAGATATTTTTTATCTCCTCAAGCAATTTTTCTTTAATTGATTTTTGGACAAGCAGATAGTCTGGCGCCAAACAGATTTGACCACAGTTTAAAAATTTACCCCAGGAGATTTTTTGAGCGGCATCTTTTAGATTTGCAGTTTCATCAACAATTGTTGGAGATTTTCCTCCTAATTCTAAGGTAACGGTTGATAAATGCTTTGCAGCTTTTTTCATTACTGAACTTCCAATTTTTGGACTACCTGTGAAGAAAATATGGTTGAATGGTTTATCTAAGAGAGCTTCAGCTACATTAGCATCCCCTTCAAAAAGAGCAACTTCGTTTTCTTCAAAAAGATCACTTACCATATCAGCAATTACCTTGGATGAATGGGGTGTTAATTCAGATGGCTTTATTATTACGCAATTACCTGCTGCAATCGCAGATATTAAAGGGCTAATTGTCAAATTAAATGGGAAATTCCATGGAGTGATGATCAAGACTACACCTTTCGGTTCATATTGTATCCAGGCTTCGGCTGTAGCCAATGCTAATGTTGACTTGACTTTGCTTGGCCTCATCCATTTTTTTAAATATCTGCGAAAATGACGTATTTCATTTAGAACAGCCCATAGCTCAGTTAAGTCTACTTCAGAATTCGGTTTGCGATAATCTTGATGCATGGCATTTCTAATTTCTTCTTTATGATCCATAAGCCATGTTTCAATAGATTTAAGTTTTGCACCTCTTTGTCTATATGAAGTATTTCGTATAGCCTGTTGATTAATTAGCTGCTCATCAAAAATCCTTTTGATTCTAGATTGTATTTCATTCATAGTAGTTGTTTAACTTACTTAAGTAGTTGAATAATTCCTAATGTGACTAACTTGATAATTAATATATATCTTAAATTTAGCTATGAAAAATAAGCCTGTTATTTTCTTTTTGCTCATGGCAGCTTTATACGGCCAATGAGCACTTTGAAGTAATCCATCCTTACCAGTTGGTGAGTCAGACAAAGGGTTTGGAGCTGCAAAAGGGCAGCTCTACTATGGAATTCAAAGCCATTATACTACAATAGATTGGTGGCATGACCCAGTAAAAGGAGAACCATTTAATCATAGTGGTTCATTAAATACGTTTATTGTACGCCCTAGTATTGTATATGGAATTTCTGAAAAATATAATTTAAGCCTAAATTCAACTTTGGGTATCCGGAGCATGGATTGGAAAGAGCCTGATGTATCTATTCACCATCGAACTGAATCAAGTTCAAGTGATTTTCATAATGCAAATGGTGGAATTTTAGGTGACTCAAAAATAATGATTAGGTATCTAGTTAAAAACCAAGGAATGGGCTCCGGATTTAGAATCTATACTGGCGGAGGCATAACTATTCCATCAAATAATCAATTAACTTCAGATCCATATTTTTTAAATAACGATGAAGTGAAAGAACACCGACACTTTAGTTTAAGTAATGGGACATATAACTATAATTTTGAAACTCAGGTTTATTATAAAAAACCAACTAATCCTACATTTCTTGGCGGATTTATCAATTTAGAGAAGCCATTTACGGAAAGTAAATACGGTTACTTACCCCCTACAAATCTTAATATTGCTTTATCAATGATATATAAACGTTTTGATAGTATTGATAGTTCTATTGGATATGGATTTAATTTACTTCATACGGGGCAAGGTTATTGGAATGATATTCCAGCACCAAATACAAAGTCTACTTCCATCAGTCCAAGCATATCATATCTTTTTGGAACCAAGTTTGGTGCAATTGCACTTAATATTCAAAAACCTATATTTATCGATGGTGCTTTCGCAAGTAATGAAGGTGATATAAGTCAAGGGAGTAATGTTTGGCAGTTCACAATTTCACTTAGGGGAATGCCTATTAAATAAATTTACAATAGAATTCTGTATTGTAAACTGACACTTCTCCCTGATTCAGGCATGATTGATTTTATTTTAGACAAATGATTATAATAGGTTTCATCTAGTAAGTTATTTACTTGAAATACCAAACGATGAGTTCCCCTCTCGGTTTCAAAAGTATAACTTCCAAATAAATCAATTAGTAAATATCCTGGAGTTATCGTTTCAAATTCTGAAATATTTTTTTGATCTAAAACCTTACTTATTCTAACTGATCCTGTTAAATGCTTATTTGATTTAGTTGAAAACAGTAAACCAATTTTGTCTGGTGGCATAAATGTAATATGGTCATTATTTGAAATATCTTTCCCTCTAACAAATGAAAAATCAGTTGTGACATCTATTGCTCTTCCATTATATCCCATTTGAACTTCTCCGCCACTTATTTCAGATTGAATTCCTCTCATTTGATATTTATATAGCCATCCGCTTGATCCACTTCCCCATTCTATCCAATCTGCGCCAGGCACATACCCATCACCCATTTTCATATATTGATGAAAATTTGGACTTTGATTAAAAAAACCATTTAATAAGAAAAAGAATTTATCTTTTTGATATTGTATCGAGCTTTCCAGGCCAAGTGTTTTCTCAAGATCAAGATTTGGGTTACCAATTTCATAGCTATAACTTCCAAGATGTGGCCCATCTGAAAAAAGATCTTCAATGCCAGGAGTTCTTCCTGCTCTCATTATAGTTGTTGAAATTTGCCAATTTTCCCAAGACTTAATTAGTGCGGCAGATATAGAAAGAAAACCAAAATTTTTCTTATTAACAGATTTTTCATCAATATTTGAAAACTTCGTTCCTTTATTTAGAGGATCAATAATGGAGTATTCTCCTCTAAACGAAACCTGTCCTGTTAAATTAAATACATCTTTCTCTCTAAAGCCAAATATTGAAAAGTTTGATTCAGAGGTATTTGGAGTCCAATAAAATCCACCGGCCTTAAACAAACGATATTGTACAGCAGCACCTAATTCTCTTTTTAAACCAGTAACCTTTGATTGAAGTAGAAATATATCTTGTCCCAATTTTACAGAGGGTTTTTTCTGATCTGATTCAAATTCAGAATGAGCATAATGAGTAAATTTTTGATCTATGTCAAAGGTTTCAAAACCTTTGATATCAATATCTTGATGATAATTTAACTTTTGAGTTGTTTTATTCATCTTCATATCAACACCACTAATATGTCCTTCAGGACTTCCTGGTATTCCATAATCCATTTCAACATGTTCAATAGAGATTGTTCCTCTTTTTCCCTTATTGAATCTTGTTATTCCAAAAAACGATTCCTTATTATTCATTGATGTATTTTTTAAAATCCCTATCGGAGTTTTTTGATCATTTGTAGTTCTATTTTGGAAGGAAAAGCGAAAATTGTTCTTATTTATTGGAGCGACCAATGAAAGATTATTGAACAATCCCTTGTTACCAGAATCATAACCCGATATTATATAAGCATGTAAATGATCAAATTCAATTTCGGGCATAGAATTTTTTTCAACATCGATCACACCACTTATGGTGTTCGATCCAAAAAGAAGTGCACGGGGGCCTCTAATAATTTCTATTTCTTCTACTCCACCCAAATCCATACTTAAAGCATGATCTACTGAGGTTTGTGATAGATCGCCAATCTCAAATCCATTTTCAGTTATTAGAAAACGGTCTCCAGAATATCCTCTTAATATGGGTCGCGTTGTACCTTGCCCCATGGATTGAATTGCTACACCCATCTCGTTTTGAAGGGTTTTTGCAATTGACCCCTTCATACTTTCCTGCATTTTTTTCCCGGAAATTGAAAAACTGGAGAGTGAAGAAGTAGGATCCAGATCACTATGAACCTCTACTTTTATTTCTTCAAAATGTAAAACTTCAGGATCTATCAATATCTTCCCAAGTTTCACCAAACTATTATCTATTAGTATAGATATAGTTGTATCTCGATAACCAAGAATGGAAATTTCCAATTCTAAATTACCTAGAGGAAGATCTTTTATTGAAAATTCCCCATTTACATCCGTTGCTGAACCAATATTATAATTTTTAACATAGACATTTGCATCTTCTAAGGGCTCAAGCTTATCTGAGGAAAGTACTTGCCCTATTAACTCCGCATTTTGTGCATGTAGAAAATGCATAGGCATACTACATGCACAAAAAATTGCAATATTAAGTAATTTATTTAACTGTAATCGGGACGTTATTTGTTGAAGTATAGTCTGCATGCCCATCATGCATTAGTTCCAGTTTAAAACTAGTTGAACCAGCACTAACACCTTTAATTTCTAAGGCCATTTCATGTTCTTCATCGTCATGATCATGATCATGACCATCATCATGCCCTTCTTCAACTTCAACTGTTGCAATGCTAGAATTGAATCCAGAAACTTTTAATTCTGCTTCTTCCTCTTCCCCACCTTCATGATCATCATGCTCTAATTCTTTCCCATCATCACCAAGAAAATGTACAGTAAGTTCTAATGTCTCTCCAGCGGTTAATGCTACAGAGCCCGTCTGAGTTCCTTTAAATTCCTTATATACTTGAGTTCCACTACTATTTTCCAAAATGAAACCCTCTGCATCGGTATGCTCTTCGTGATCATGATCATCATCTTCACAACTAACGATGAATAGTAATAAAGTAACTCCTAAAACTGTATAGCATAATTTTATGATGTTTTTAAAATCATTAAACATTTTTATAATTCCTTTTATAATTATTTATAGAAAAAATGATGGTATTTATCAAACCATCAAGTAAGAACGAGTTAATTATAAAAGGATTGGGGGACCGCGGATTAAATTATTATTATTAAAAAATTGACGATAAAGCGAATTGGTTACTGTCCATTTCTGAGCAGTTTCCAATTCTAGGAGGGTTAAATTTGGAGTACCAATTGCGCCATCATGTTGTAATAGCCGTTTGGCAATAAATAAATCACATTCTATACCAGTATTGCGATGGGATTCAATTTCACAATTATCAGAACATAAACTAGCTTCTGGTGTAATAAGCTCATGCCCATGACCAGAATGTGTAATACTGATTTGGGTAAAGACACCAATCCATAGTACAAGAAATACTGAAATAAAATTATTAATCTTTTTCATAAAGAAATTATTAGTTATTTCTTCTATCGGTTCCAGATCTTCTTTCAGAACTATTTCTTCTATTATCATCTGAGCGACGTTCAATTTCAACTGGAAGATTTTCTTTTCTTCGATCTCCCGATCCTCTACGCTCAGCTTTTCTTCTATCTTCCCCGCGATTACTCATAAATACCTCGTATTAAATTAAATTTAATTAGAATCTCCGCGTCTAAACCTACGTATAATTGATAATTATTCAAATTCGAATTGAATTCCACCTTTCCCTGTCTGAGGTTGATAGTAATAATTCAATGATATTGATAAAGGGAATACAATA
>JAYZKF010000012.1:0-4365 GCA_036163755.1 Fidelibacterota bacterium | reverse complement strand
CGCCACAAGCTTGTTAAAGATATTATTAAGGCTTACGATAAGAAATAGTATATATATAGATTCTCCGAAATCTATAATTTTGATTATTCAATTGTTTTAAATTCCCAACTATAGAAATACTTTTTTTGGTGTGTGCACACTAAAAATAACCTTAAAAAATTTTATAAATTGTTCATTGATTTAGCACATATTAATTTATTACTGTCTGCGGGTTTTCCCCTGTATGAATTTATTTAATTCTTATTCTATCAAAATATTATTATGACTAATCCAAAAGATATTGTGATAGTTTCTGCCAAAAGAACTCCAATTGGTTCGTTTCAGGGTAATCTATCATCAATTTCTGCATCGGAGTTAGGAAGTGTAGTTATAAAAGCAATACTCAATGAAACAGGAATTGATCCAAATATAATAGATGAAGTTATAATGGGAAATGTTTTGTCAGCAGGTCAGGGACAAGCACCGGCAAGACAAGCTGCAATCAGTGCGGGGCTCCCTAGCAAAGTAGAATGTTTTACAATAAATAAAATGTGCGGTTCTGGACTAAAGTCAGTTATGTTAGCTTCACATGCTATTCAAGCAGGTGATGCAGAAATAATTATAGCTGGTGGAATGGAAAATATGTCTAAAGCTCCATACCTATTGCTAAATAATAGAAAAGGATTACGATTAGGGCATGATCAGATTCTTGACTCTATGATAGTTGATGGTTTATGGGACGTATACAATGATAAACATATGGGAGAATGTGCAGAAACATGTGCTTCGGAAAAAAAATACACTAGAGAGTCACAGGATTTATTTGCTCAAGAGTCGTATTCAAGAGCTCAAGCCGCACAATCAAAAGGCGCATTTCAAAATGAAATTGTTCCTTTAGTAATTGATCAGAAAAAAGGCGATTCAATTGCTATAATAAAAGATGAGGATCCAGATAAAGCCAATTTTGAAAAGATGAAATTGTTAAAGCCTGTATTTAAGGAAAATGGAACAATCACAGCAGCAAACGCTTCAAAAATTAATGATGGTGCAGCAGCATTATTATTGATGACTAGAGATAAAGCAAAAGAAATTGGATTAGAAGTCATGGCAACTATTATTTCTCAATCTTCTTCAGCTCATGATCCTGAATGGTTTACTACTGCTCCGATTGGAGCAATTTCCAAGATTCTTGATAAAGTTTCTTTAGAACCACATTCCATTGATCTTTGGGAAATTAATGAAGCATTCGCGGTTGTCCCTATGGCAGTAATAGATAAATTCAATTTAAACCATAATATAGTTAATGTTAATGGAGGTGCAATAGCTATGGGCCATCCTATCGGCGCAAGTGGCGCAAGGATACTTACAACTCTTATTTATGCGATGAAAGACAAAAATTTGAAAAGAGGGATAGCATCGCTATGTATTGGGGGAGGTGAAGCTTCAGCCCTGTTAATTGAAAGGGATGAGTAAATTAAATTTTTATTTAGTTTTCATTTTTTGAGGTAACAAATGAATAAAGAAAAACAAAAAATTAATTGGGAAAGTTTAGAATTTAAAGTTTATCCGACACGTAGTATGTGGAAAGGAGAATGTAAGAGTAATGAGGTATGGTTTTCGGGGAAGTTAGAACCTTATGGCGAAGTTGAAATGTCACCAGCATCAAGTGTTTTAAATTATGGGCAAGGAGTATTTGAGGGAATGAAAGCATACCATTCTGCAAAAGATCGTATCGTTTTATTCAGACCTGAAAGAAATGCCGAACGTATGGCGCAATCTACTCAACGTCTATGTATTCCTAAGATGACTGAAGATTATTTCCTTAGAGCTGTGACACAAACTGTTGGAGATAATGCGGACTATATACCACCTTATGGACAAGGTAGCATGTATATAAGACCAATTGCATTTGGAACTACTCCCTCCATAAGCGTAGGACCTGCTTCAGATTATACATTTATTGTTTTTTGTTCTCCTGTGGGATCCTATTTCAAAAGTGGCGTAAAGCCATTGCATTTGTTAATGTCAAATGAATATCATAGAGCTGCTCCCAAGGGAATTGGTAATGCAAAAGCTATTGGGAATTATTCTGCTTCTCTATTGCCTGGGAGTAAGGCCAAATCTCAAGGTTATAATGATGTAATATACCTACGAGCTGCTAATGAAACTCTTGTTGAAGAAATGGGTGCCGCAAATTTATTCGCTTTGTCTGGTGAAACATTAAAAACTCCACAATTAGGAGGATCAATTCTTCCAGGAGTAACACGTAACTCAGTAATTAAAATTGCGAGCGAAATATTGGGGCTCAAAGTAGAAGAGGGAGATCTTGGCATTGATGAGCTATTAAATGCAGATGAAGTGTTTTGTACGGGGACGGCTGTTGTGGTAACTCCAATTGGAAAAGTGACAAAAAATGGTCAAGAGCATGTTATTGGCAATGGAGATTTTGGAACTATAACAAAAACTTTAAGAGAAACTTTACTAAATATTCAATATGAGAAGATGGATGACCCCTTTAATTGGGTTTTCCCAATTTAAATTAAATAAAACTAACAAATTTTATTTTTTCAAATTAGAATTAATTACAAATGACAAAAACTAATCACCCAAGAAGAATTGCGCGAGAAGCAGTGCTACAGGCTTTGTATGCCTATGAAATTACCAAAGAAGATAGAAGTAAAGTTTTGAAAGATATTATAAATAGAGATTCATATGATAATGATATGCAAATTTTTATTACCACATTATTTAACTCTTCAATAGATAATAAGCAATGGTGCGAAGAACAAATAAAAGCTAGATTAAATAATTGGGAATTTGATCGAGTTGCATTGTTGGATAGGCTTCTATTAATTCTTGCGATTAGTGAAATCAATTTTATTGATGATGTGCCACCAAAAGTATCTATAACTGAAGCGATTGAAATAGCAAAACAATATAGTACAGAAGAGAGCGCAGGATTTGTAAATGGAGTTTTAGATAATATATATAAGACAACTACAAATGGAGTAAAATCAAGTTAGTTATGATTCAAAAATTTGTTAAAAACATTTTTGGCACACGTTCAGATAGAGAGGTCAAGCAGCTATACCCTATAGTTGAAAATATTAATCAATTGTCAGACTCATTAAAAAATAAATCTGATGAAGAATTACGAGAGCGATCACTGGAGTTACGTCAAGATTTAATTTCTAATCGTAAAAAAGCTGAAAAAAATGCTTCAAATACATTTACAGATAAAGATGAGAAAACAAAATTTATTTTAAAGGCAGAGCATGAAAAATTAGAAGAGATTCTTCCAGAGACTTTTGCAATGGTTAAAGAAACATGTAAAAGAATGTGTGGTTCTAGTTGGAGTGTTGCTGGTAGAGATCAAACTTGGGAAATGATACCTTATGATGTTCAGATTGTAGGGGGTATCATTCTTCATAGAGGGAATGTTGCTGAGATGAAAACAGGAGAAGGGAAAACACTTGTTGCAGCATTTCCTATATATTTAAATGCTCTTACCGGTCGCGGAGTACATTTGATAACTGTTAATGATTATTTAGCACAACGAGACGCAGAATGGATGGGAGAAATATATAAAAGACTTGGCCTATCAGTTGGATATATACTGAATAATATGACGCCAGATCAAAGAAGAGAAAATTATAATTGTGATATTACATATGGTACTAATAATGAATTTGGATTTGATTACCTTCGAGATAATATGGCATTACAGAAAGAGGATCAAGTTCAGCGAGAATATGCATACGCGATTGTTGATGAAGTAGATTCAGTTCTTATTGATGAAGCCAGGACTCCATTAATTATTTCTGGAGCAGTAGATGCGCCAGTAGATACATCATTTAATGATTTAAGACCACTTGTTCAAAATTTGGTAAGGAAACAGAACTCCTTAGTTGCTAGCATTGTTTCTGAGGCTGAAGCATTGATGAAGGAAGGTAAAGATCATGATGCAGGGTACAAATTTCTTCAAGCACTCCGGGGTATGCCTAAACACCCTAAAGTCATGAAAGTTTTTCAAGAGGCAGGTTCTAAAAAGTTAGCTCATCAAGTTGAATCTGAATTTATGAGGGATAAAAAACTTCATGAAGTAGATGACGATTTATTTTTCAGTATTGATGAAAAAACGCATGTTATAGATATAACTGAAAAAGGTAGAAATACATTAGCTCCGGACAACCCGGAGGTATTTATTATTCCAGATCTTGGTGAAATGTTGCATGATATTGATAATAATGAGAAAATACCAGAATCAGACAGAGGTCAAGAGAAAGATAAAGCACACCAGCTTCATGCTGATCGATCTGGAAAAATTCATAATATGACGCAATTACTTAGAGCATACACTTTATATGAAAAGGATGTAGAATATGT
>JAYZKF010000011.1:0-3581 GCA_036163755.1 Fidelibacterota bacterium | reverse complement strand
GAGGTGGTTTTTGGAAAAGTCGAAAGATCTAGCCATTCATCCTCTGAATGAGCACCAAAACCATCAGGGCCCATACCAGCTAATGCTGCATCAACATGTGGAGCAACAAATGAAATGTCAGCGGCACCACGCAAACTTGGATCTAGTGGATTAAGAACGCCATAACCAAGAGCTTTATTAACTTCTTCTAATTGATCAAGCAAATCATAGTTAGCTTGAGTTGGTTCCATCGGAGGATAACTAGTCTTAAACTCAATTGAAGCAGTTGTTCCTGGAAGATTATTCGAAACAATTTTTTTCATGGAATTCATGGCGTTTTCCAATTGATCCATAGAGATAGTCCTAATTCCTCCATGAACAACAACTGATTGTGAAACAACATTTGTCTTTCCATATGCATTTCCACGTGCATTCAATGGATCATATTCAATATCAGTTCCCCCAACAATAGCTCCAGGATTAAATGTAAGATACTCTTCTTCAGAAAGCTCTTCCCTAAATGCATTTAAAATTCTAGAGGACTCAAATATTGCACCATAACCTAAAGATTCACTGAAAACTCTAGATGAATGACCCTGAATACCAGTTGTCTTTAAAATCCAAGATGAAGCGCTCCTTCGAGCAATAGTCCCAGTATTCATTCCACCAGCACCTTCAAATCCAAAGCCAATATCAGCCCATTTGCCAGCTTCAATTAATTCTTTTCTTACAATTGATGAATGTGCGCCTAATTTCTCTTCATCACCGATGAAAGCAAGTGTAAGATTCATATCTTTTAATAGACCTACATGATTTAAAGCTTTCATTATATAGATCATTGATACATCACCTGACTTCATATCTGCTATCCCTGGACCAAAAGCTTTATTTCCTTTACGAACATATTTTTGAAATGGATGATCAACTTCAAAAACAGTATCTAAATGACCGATCATAACAATTTTTTTGCCCTTACCTCCTCGCATTTCAGCAAAAAGATGTCCAGCTCGCTTTACGCTATCATGGTAAGTCACCCAATATGTTTTAAATCCTAGTTTATCTAGTTCTTTTTGAAAAATTTTTCCTACTTCTTTATTGCCATCAATATTTAAGGAACCACTATTTATATTTACAACTCGTTCTATTAGTTCGATTGCATTATCATTTTGTTTTTCAACGTAGCTTCTAATCTTTTTCTCTGTACGACTTAGTTTTTGGCTAAATCCAATATTAGAGATCAATAAAATAGATAAGAAAAATCGAAAGGAAATATTCAAGATATACTATTGAATCTGGGCTTTTACTGCTTGTGCGATATCAACAGCATTTGGAGTATCACTATGAACGCATACGCTCGTTATATTTATTGGAATAGAGCTACCATCTACAGCGATAATATTTCCATTTAGCATTTCTTTCATTTGTTCTGCTGCTCTTTGTGGATCTGTAATTAACGCGTCTTCAAACTTGCGGCTTCTTAGTGTACCATCTGCTTCATAGACTCTATCAACATATCCTTCAGAAATTGTATCTAGACCCAATGCATCAAAAACAGTTAACATTTTAGATCCAGCGAGACCAACTGCTTTATAGGATGAATCGACATCAATTATGGCTTCTGCGATTGTCTGAGATATTTCTTCATTATTTACCGCTAGATTATAAAGAGCACCATGTGGTTTAACGTGAGTCAACTCCATTTCATGCTCAGAGGAAATATCAACTAATTTTTCAATCTGATCTCGAATAGAATCCAATAATTCATTAGGATCAATATCTTCCATCTCTTCTCTTCCAAAATTTTCCTTATCTGGATAACTTGGGTGTGCACCAATTTTAATGCCCTTATCCTTTGCCATAACAACCATAGCAGCCATCATTTCTTCATCCCCTGCATGACCCCCACAAGCAAGATTAATAGATGTAACATGACTCATAAGTTTTTCGTAAGTACCATCAGCTAATAGATGGTTTAGTTCGCCCATATCAGAATTAATATCCATAATCATCCTTTCTTCATTCCAGTATAAACTATTAAAGAAGAAATTACAAAGGGGAGAATTCTTTCAAAAGGATTTCCCTCAGGTTTAATGTCAGAATAATAAAAAATTAACGTACCAATAAAGCCAATTAGCATTGCTGATATAGCATATTTTGATTCGATATCTCCGTTTAACCTACCAATTAATAGAGGGCCAAAAGCTGAACCCATAGCTGAGAAAGCAAATAAAACGCGACTATAAATACTTTTGTCAATAAACAATGCCATCAATACTGCAAAAACACAAATAAGCGCTACAGAAATTCGAGTTTGGTGTAAACTAAAATCTTTATTTTTATGTTTTAAATCGTGGCTTATACTTGAAGCTGCTACTAATAACTGACTATCAGCTGTTGACATAATCGCAGAAAGTACTGCAGCTAAAACTATTCCGGATATTACAGGTGGTAATAAATAATTACTCATTTCAATAAGGATTTGTTCATTTTTAGGAATATCAATCAATAATCTTCCTACCCAACCCAATAAAATCATACCTGGATATATTATCAACGCCCAAATAATTGCGATTAATTTCCCCTCCTTTATACTTGGACCCGGTTTTATTGCCAAAAATCGGTTCACTACATGAGGCTGACCTGGATATCCGATTCCAATCCCCATTGTCCCAAGTATAAATCCCAATACGACTATTCCCCCAGAGCCAGCCGGAGATAAAAATAAACTTTGGTTGGATAGATGTATTAAGAGATTTTCAAACCCAACATGCATAATTGCTACCAAAGGTAAAATAATGGCTGATAAAGCCATCATAATTCCCTGCAGTGTATCAGTGACACTAACTGCCCAAAATCCACCTAATAATGTATATATCAGAATAATACCAGCTCCGAGCAGTATACTCGAATTTTTCTGAATGCCAAAAGTAGATTGGAATGATTGGCCTGCCGCATCAAACTGCGATGCGATATAGAAAATAAAACAAAATAATATGATACTTGAAGCAATCCAACGAATGATCCTAATAGATTCACCATTATGACCTGTTGCTAAAACGTCCGTTAAAGTTAACGCATTTATATTTCTACCATATTCGCTTAACCGGGGAGCAATATATATCCAGTTGATCACAAATCCTGATAAAGTTGCAGGGAATAACCAAAGAGCAGGCAAACCCCATAAATATGCTGCACCACTGACACCAAGTAGAGTCCAAGCAGAAGATGAACTTGCTGAGGCACTTAAGGCAGCTACCCAAGGTCCTAGTTTGCCACCGCCTAGAAAATAATCAGATGTATTTTTTGTTCTACGATTTGCCCAAAAACCAATAAAAATTAAAATTATTTTATAAAAGATAAGTGTTAATAGTATAGCCGTAGAACTAGACATTATTTTTCATTTCGTCAAAAAATTTTTCACGTTCAAAATGGAGATTTTCTGCTTCATTCAATGATATCAATTCAAATTTTAATTTATCTCCGGGTTTTAATTGTCCCACCTTATGTATTTCAGAAGATATTACATTAGCAATTTTAGGATATCCACCAGTTGTTTGATGCTCTACAAAAGAGATAATTGGATTACCACTTCTAGGTAATTG
>JAYZKF010000010.1:0-9042 GCA_036163755.1 Fidelibacterota bacterium | reverse complement strand
AGATTATCTCCAAGCCAATCTGGCAATTGATATGTAAGAGCTAAAAACATTATTTGCCCCATCATTGCAAATTGTATCATGAGTCCTACATCAGCATTATAATTCATACCAAAACTCTCCAGCATAGCTTCTGGAGATACAACCGCACCTAAAACAAATACTGCATTTAAACCGAAAAATATTCTAAAAAGTAGTTTGAGATTCATTACTTACCCTTTCCTTCTTATATGTAAATTACAAATAACATGAAATCTTTATCATTAAAATCTACTATACCATTTATGATATTAATTATTGTTTTTAATGGTTGCAGTGTTCCTAGAGCTCAACTTCCAGATGTGAATATATCAAAAGCTAATACTTTTCAATATAATCCAGAAACCGGTGAAGTATGGTCTTTTGATAGATTTGGCACCCAGCATTATTATAGGATGCTTGATTTAGATACAATTAAAATTCTTAGAGAAATAATTACAGGAATGAACTACAAATATTTTGGATTTAAAAGCAAATGCTCATACCATTCACTAAATGAAATTATGTATGTTGAAAATGATATTATACAGGTTGAATCATTAAGTAACTCTACCTTTGAAAGTGAATTGGAATATATTAAACCAAACTTGAGAGTAGGGATTAAGTATGAAAATAATTAATAATCATATTATAATTATTTCTTTATTGCTTGCAGGATGTGCTTCAACATATGGTCCTAAAACCTCAATGGGTGGATATGAAGAGATAGATTTAGGACAAAATATGATTAAAGTCAGTTTTTATGGCAATCAACACACCTCAAAAGAAATGATTACTCAGCGATTGCTATATAGATGTGCTGAGGTAACTCAAGAATCTGGATTTGATACTTTTGTGGTTCTCCAAGATGAAAGTTATGAAGACAAAAAAGTTTTTAAGCCCACTGGAACCAATCCTGTCAAAACTGTTGAATCACAATCGGTAGGTGTCCGCACAGTTGTAACTCCTGATTTTAACAGAACAACAGAAACGACAAATATGACGGGTGTTTATATAATATCAATGTTTAATAAGGGCAATTCAGAATATGACATGTATAAAAAGAGTCACTTCGATGCTGAACGAATTCTTAATGATTTAAAATCCTCAATTAAATAATGAACAAAAAGATTCATTGGAAAAAAATAAGTAGTGAAACACAATCAGTTTGGGCTGGTGAAACTGAATCATTTCCACATGGTGCAACACAAACTCCAACAGTAAATAGTGTGGCATATGCATATAATGATCTTGATGAATGGGTTAATGTATCTAAAGGTAAAAAAGATGGCCATATTTACGGTCGAAACTCTAATCCTACTTTAGATGTATTAGAAGATAAAATCCGCATCCTTGAAGGCGCTGAGGCTGCGACAAGTTTTGCTAGTGGCATGGCTGCTATAAGCAACACTCTATTTGCCAATCTTAAACCTGGTGACACAGTTGTTACGGGAAAAGATACCTATGGTGGTACAAGTAAGATATTTTTAGAATTTTTACCTCAATTTGACGTTCAAGTAAAGCTTTGTGATACTACAGACCATGAACTCATTGAAAAAGAAGTACTAAATGAGTGCCAACTACTCTACCTTGAAACCCCTACAAACCCAACACTAAAAATACAGGATATTAAAAAACTATCAAGTATCGGAAAAAAAGCAGGTGCTTTAGTTGTAGTTGACAATACTCTGGCGACACCAATTAATCAGAATCCATTAGATTTAGGAGCTGATATCGTTATTCATAGTGCAACTAAATTTCTTTGTGGTCATTCAGATGCTTTAGGAGGCCTTGTTTGTGGGAATAATAAATTAATTGAAAAAATATTTCACTTTAGAGAAATCAATGGGGCAACCTTAGCTCCAAACGCAGCCTATCTAATATTACGTGGCATGAAAACCCTTGCTTTGCGAATGGAAAGACATAATAATAATGCTATGGAGCTAGCGAATTGGCTATCTCAACATCAAAAGATAAATTCTGTATATTATCCTGGACTCAATACAAATCCCGGTCATTCTGTAGCAATATCTCAAATGAAAGGATTTGGAGGCGTATTAAGTTTCTCACTTAATGGAGAAGAAGATTTATTATCAAATTTTATTTCTAAATTAAATTTTGCACATAGTGCTGCACATCTTGGATCTGTTGATACAATTGTCGGACCACCAAAAACGACAAGTCATGTTGAGAACACTGCACAAGAAAGATCAGATTTAGGAATACCTGAAAATATGTTACGCTGCTCAGTGGGCATTGAAAATATAGATGATATTAAGACTGACTTCAATCAGGCTTTAAAATCAATATAATTAAACTCGGATGGGTTTAATCGTCTAAAATCAGATATAACCTAGATGTGGCGATAGAACCAAATACTCCCAAACCACCTTCAATTCCAACTGATTGCCCTGAAGTGGTCCCACTATTTAAAAGGAAATTACTATAACCTCCTTCTTCACCTCTTATAAAATAATTATAATAATTTTCATCCATTGTCATTAATTGAATAATAAAATGTTGGGTTTCATCTAATAAAAATTGTTGATCTTCGCATAGCTTGACCGGAACAATATAAGAACCTGATTGAAGATCAACTACTCTATCAAAATCTGGTTCACAACCTTTTACATAATTTTCTTTTTGATCATCTAATCGTCCTGTAAGGTATCCCTTTCCTTCATTAAGTTGTTTCCAAAGTATTTTGTATTCACGTTTTGTTGAAATCGTATCTTGAATAAGTGAATCTATAAGGGTAGGGATTTGAGGGGTAAGTAATTCTCCTTTAACCGTATCATATCCTGGTGCAGTTACTTCTAATAAATAAGTCGTCCCTGGTTGAGGTATAAACGTTTCCAGTGTATCTAGATATACATTTTTTTTGTATTCCCAAGGATATTGCTTAGGTACAAAATTGAATGTGAAGGAATTCCCATTGCCCTTAATTGAAACCTGAGCATCCTTGATAATAGCAGCCGGTTCATAAATATCAATAAAATAATCTTCATTATCAAAACTAATAGTATCAATGCCAACATAAATCTCAGATTCTTCTGAAAGGTTAGTTGTCCTATATACACGTACAAAACTGTCCACCTCGGGATCTAAAGAGATAATACCAAAAACATTAAGCACAGGTTCATAATCTACTTCTAATAATTCCCATGTCCCTTCTTCGCAGGCATTAGAAAATAGTATCAAGAAAAAAATTGTTGATTGAAGATGTTTTTTAAAATTCAAATTGCATACCCGTGAAAATCATGAATGGAAACATATTTAGAGGTGCACGTTCAACTGCGCCTCTATTTCCAGAACTTTGATCTATTCTTGTTCGATGCAAATACGATAGTGCATTCTCATGGCTGGTAACATTGATTAGCTGTATATATGAATCGTATTTCCATTTAAATAATCGTCTATTTTTTCGTTTAATGCCAAGATCTAAACGAAAATAATAAGGATATCGATCACTATTTTTCTTATCAACGAGATATTTATCAGATGATCGCCAATTTATATCAGGCCTTATATCTTGCTCCCATGCATTAGCTCTTCCAATAATTGGAGTAAATGGATTTCCACTAGATGCTGTTATAGAAGAATTCATTTCTAGATTATCTGAAACCCAATCCGGTAACTCAACACTCGTCACCAAATTAAAAGTGTGGGTTCTATCGTGATTGGGAGCAAACCATCCATTGGGTGGAGTATAGTAAAATGTTTTTGCAAGTGTATAACCCAACCAACCTTTAAACTTACCAGAAGTTTTTTTAATCAATAGCTCCAATCCATAAGCATAAGCATCCGTATCCCAAAATTCATTGATAGGTGTAGACTCAAGCTCATTTTCATTATCTGCGTAAACATCTCCAGGTTTGAGTGAAAGCAAATGATCAAAGTCTTTATAGTATGTTTCGACTCGGTAAAGAATGTTCGTAGGAGAAAAATATTCAAAGCCTAAAATTGCATGTTCGGAAACACTAGCTGGCTTGTCTTTAGGCAACCCCATCCAAAGATCAACCAAACGAAAATTCTCATCAGGATCATTTGCAGTTATGAGAAATTGATGATAACGACCCCAGTTAACTTTAAAAGACATATTATTAGAAACATTATATTTCATTCCTAATCGGGGTTCTAAATACAATTTATCATGTAGGTTATAGTGTACAAATCGGAGACCTCCTTGAAATTTTATTTTATCTGAAATATCCCATTTATCTTGTATATATGCAGCTAATTCACGTGTTTGATTAAATAAGTCTAATGGTTTCATACTTAATGTTGTATCAAGTGTTGTTATTTTATATTCCATACTAAGGTCGAACTTGATATTTTTTCGTTGAAAGCCTCCGGTGACAGTATGCTTATCATTTGCTTTCCAAATAATCTCTGTTTCTAAAGTAAGATCTTTTATTGAATCATGATAACCTACGTCAAATGCCGTATCATTACGAAAAGTTGAATCATTATCCATAAAGGTTTCTTTATTATCAAAATAAAAAACAAAATCATAACGATAACGACTACTAGCTAAGAATGTTTTAGCAACAACATTAGGTGATATAATCCAGCGCCAGGTTAGCCCATTTGTATGGTTACCCCAAGGCCATTTAACACCAAACTTTGATTCAGTTGTACCAAATTCATCATTAGTCTTATCTGAAGCGGAAACATCTAATATATCATCGCCATAAAAACGTGTATATGTCAAACGGTGATCTATATTTAAATCAATATTTGTTTTAATCTGATAATCATAAAAATAATAGGGAAATTGTCCCTGTCCTTTTGTAATAAGATTTATAAATTTATCGAAATAGGTACGCCGACCAGATATAAGCCAAGATCCTTTTATTCCTTTCCAATTCGGTATTGGTCCTTCAATAAGTGCTTTAGCTGTCACCAATGAGACATTACCAGAACCTGTTACTTTTTCCGTATTACCTTCACGGTTGATAACATTTAAAATAGCACCCATCCGCCCACCGTATCGAGCTGGAAATCCGCCTGCATGAAAATCAGCTTCTTTTATTGCATCCGTATTGAAAGTTGAAAATATCCCTCCAAGGTGATAAGGATTGTATACAGTTATACCATCAAGCATAATTAGGTTTTGGTCTGGTGTACTTCCACGGACATAGAGTGCGCTAGAAAAGTCATTACCTGACTGGACACCAGGCAACATTTGAAGAGCACGGAAAACATCTGCCTCAATAAAGCCAGGGACCGTGTTGATCTCTCTTAAATCTAAAGAAATTTGACTGCTTTCAATTTGTTGCTCAAATTTTTGCCTCTCAGCTGTTACAATAACTTCATCACCTTCTAAAACGGTCTGTGAAAGACGAATATTGATTCGAATATTTAAATTTTCTTGAGTTTCTATATCTTCCTTATAAATTTTAAATCCAATCATAGAAGCAAGTAGCTGATATTTGCCGGGTGGTACATTAGTGATAACAAAATATCCGTCAATATTGCTAGCTGACCCTAAAGATGTCTCACCAAGAAATATGTTCGCATATGATATTGGCTCTCCAGTAGCATCATTACGTACAAAGCCACTAATCGTAGACATTTCTTGTGCGTTAATAATTATAACAAAAAAAAATAAGGGTATATATTTTATAGTTTTTATTCGGAATCCAAAAAAAGAAAGAGTTTTAATTATTTAGTCCTTCTCCACATATATAGCTATTGCTTTAACAAATTTTTCAGTACTTGAAGTTGTTTGAGTTCCGCCTTGACCATCACTTCTAACTGATTGATGAATTTTGTTATCAGTATTTACAATCAAAATGCCATTGGCACCTAGTTGCGCAGCTTCAATCTTTAATCGCTCCATTGCTTTATCCATCTTGCTTTGCCAAGTAAAGAGTATTTCAGGTTCCTTAAGCACAAAATTACTTCCAGCATCAATCAATGCAATTTTTTCATATTCCTTAGGATAGTCTAGATATACTTTTACATTAGATGGATTAATTGGTTCTCTAGCTTCTCCAACAAGTATATGGGAAGAGGCTGAGCAAGCAATTAAAAACATACATGTAATAAGTAAGGTTAATTTTTTCATATCTGTTAAAAATTTCATTTAATTGTTAGTTTAAATTTACCAAGATTACTCTTCACTCGACATATTTTGATCTTCATCTTGACCAAAATAATCAATGTCATCCTTCATCATCATTCTAATGGTATTTGATAAATCACCTGAGCCATTATCTTCTTCAATTTCTATTTCTTCATCAGGTTCATTAGCAGGAACTTTGGTGCCATCTAAATTATAACCTAAATCTTTTATTTGTTTTGGCAAATCCGTAATGATTTCTACATTAGCATTGCAAACATAAAATGGATATTCAGTTTTTTTCGCTTTTCCTTTATCATCACGCGACATCATAACATATTTCTTTTTTGTAAAAAATTCTTTGTCATTAAGATGTAACATTCTATTCATCAATTTTTCAATTACATCTTGGAATTTCTTGATTGTTTTATATTTAACATCATCTTGTACAATTTTCACCCATCTATCGTGTGTTGACAGGTCTTCATCTACTTCACTTTGTTGAAACTTTGCATATTTCAATAACAACATAATTTTAGCATTTATTTCTTGTGAATAATTAGTGCCAATACCCAATGATTTATTATCAAATTCAATTTTTTGATTTAAAATTTCTGCTTCATTATGCTTATAATGCAGAAATCCATTTGCTATATCAATACCAATCCACCAATCATCAGGAAATGTTTTAACAATAAAACCTTCTTTAAATCCCTTCTTATACCGTCTACCATCATTCCAAATATCATCCATAAGTTTATTCTTTTTATTGAATGTTACACCTTTAAGTTTTCCTCCCCTAGCGTCTTCAGCAGTGATAACAATCATATCTATCAATGTAGAAATTTTGGCTTTAGTTTTAATCTTTTCTCCAAACAGTAGATTATCACACTCCGAGTGATCTAAGCTTTTACGCATAAAATAATCTTCAAACTCAAGATTAGGAGAATAGAAAGTTGATTTTTCAGTTATGGTTTTCCCATCTGTTACAGCTAAGATGTAATCATAAATCATCTTGTTAAAACATTCGACTGCATAATCATCATTTCCGTCCAATTTTCGCAATCTTTTATATATTTCTCTATTATTAAAAGATCTTAACTGCCCCAGATCATCTTTTCTCCATTCATCTGAAAAAATATCAATATCATTGATTGGCATTTCAAATATAACACTCAATTCCCACTTACCATATGGCTGAACTTTATGATATGGAAACTTTACTCTTTGATTAATATCACTGATATTCATTATTTTATTCTCAACCCAATGGTTGTAATGCTCTATTTTTCCATTGATTATATCAATCGCCAATCGTCTTTCTTTTTCACCCTTGTATAGTTCTACAAATTCCTCGCCTGAATGAGGATTTTTCCAATCAATTGACCCTCGATAAGGGTAAATACCTTTTATAGCTTTAATTGGTAAAATACGTGCAAGTGTTTTAGGACCTT
The DNA here is from genome assembly GCA_036163755.1 of Fidelibacterota bacterium. Taxonomy (GTDB): domain Bacteria; phylum Fidelibacterota; class Marinisomatia; order Marinisomatales; family TCS55. The sequence goes on along the minus strand of JAYZKF010000010.1, from coordinate 1,506 downwards.
TATTTTCAGAATTAGTGTCACTATTACAAAGTTGTAATAATGAATCATCGACTCCAGCGTCCCTCATCATTTTTAATGTAGGTTTTGCGCTCATTTTAGACAGTATACTTTAAAAAAAGTTTAGGTTAAAATTACGAATAAGATGACTTAGGAATAATTATTTATGAAATATGTCAATCAACTGATTTTTATAAGTAAACATCTTATTTTATCCACTCAGATTTTAATTCTAACCAAGTTTTTTGCTTACTAATCCACAAGTTTAAAATAATCATGAGAATCTGAGCAAAAAGACGTATAACATGGCCTGTGCCTGTTAGATATGTTCCATCACCAAGTTTTATATCATATATCCACATATTAAGATTGGCAGAATAAATAATCACAAGAAATATTGCTGTACATTTAGCTGCCATTTGTCTGCTTTTAGGTATTATTAGACCTACGCCCAAAATAATCTCCATTACGCCTGATATAATTACCCAAAAAGTAGGAAAGCCAAGAAGTCTGGGCACAATTGGCTCGAACCATGAAGTATCCGTAAAATGAAGTATTCCTACATTAATTAAAAATATTCCAAATATTAATGCAAATATGCTATGCATTCTTTTCAGCATCGCGAAATATACCTAAGTTTCTTTTTCTGGAGAGCTAATTATCTTATTAGTGGGAAAAAAAGGATTAATCAATGCCAATAATAAATTTGCATAAAGCAAAAATATTGGTATGCCAATAAAAAATACTTGAGGCGAGATTGAAGTTGGATAAGTTATTTGTCCCGGGAAAAAATATGCTCCAGCAATTCCTGGAGGTATTAATAATAACGGAGTATATATAGCTCCAAACCACCATTTATGTTCATTATATCTATTGCATGACAAGCACTGTTTGGATCTTTTAGGAATTTTTCTGCGGCCAACAATTCTCTCCTGAGTAAAATAACCTATAGTATCTAATTTCCAATTACAGTTTTGACAATGCGCGCACCTGCCATAATATATCAAAGGCTTTAATTTTACCCAATACATAGCTAAATACCCCCATTAGAAAATATCTTTATATCAGTAAAATTATCCTATTCTGAATTCCAGTTCATTATTCCAGTTATAGCAGGCAAAGACCACATTACCATTGGAAACAATGCTCCGGGAAGTTTGGCAACGGGCATCCCCATCATTTCAAGCTGCATTATAGCTGAAACAATGAACCATACTACAACAGGTGTACATAAAACTGCAGCTAGTCTTGCTTGAGTTTCTCCTTCGGTCATGAAGGCCGCGTATAGTAGGTATACCGATACCGTTAAGAAATAAAGAATCATAGCAAGATCATCCTTACCACCCTCCATTTGAATATAGGGAACAATAACACCCATAAAAGAATGCAATAGGGTAATAATTATAAGCCAAATCTTTGGTTTCATTAATTTTTCTTTCATAAAAGTCTCCTAATTTTATATTAATGATAAATATTATTTTGAAGCTCTGATACTGTATATATTGTCTT
>JAYZKF010000009.1:0-6818 GCA_036163755.1 Fidelibacterota bacterium | reverse complement strand
GAAATTTTAGCATTAAGACCAAATGATGAAGATGAAGAGAGTTTTGAACTATAAGAAACTGCTGCAGCCATCATATAGGAAGTAAATTTTCCTTGGTACTGTGCATATTCATCCATTCTTACTTGTTCACCCAAATTCAAATATATGAGATGACCTCCAAGGGTCCCCAAAGTTGGAAATTGTTTGCGAAAACCAAGAAATTCGTAATACATGTCATCGGCTAAGTTTGGCAACCAATTTACATGCATTATTGCCAATTCTGATCCCTCTTGAAAAGCTAATCCTGCAGGATTCCAGTAGCTAGCATAGGCATCATTAGCAACAGCAACCTGCGCTTCACCCATTCCCCCTGCTCGAGCTCCGGGCGATATCAAGAGAAAAATAGAACCAGCTTCACCTTGTGCATTGAGAGGCAAACTGCTTAGGAGCAGGAGCGCCGTCACAATTGAAAATATCCGTTTCATATATGATCCTTTCCCACATAAGGGATTCTTTTTAGTTAATTAAAGAAACGATTCAACCGTTAGCGATGTTTTATGTGCACTCCTGTTATTTGCTAAAAATTACTGTTTTATAAGAAAGCAGGCAAGAATTAAGAAATTTTATTATTTTAAGGGCCAAGTAGACAAAATGGGAATATAAGTAATGGCAATAACACTTAGTAACATGACTACAAAAAATGGTAATGTAGACTTATAAATATTTGACATTGGCTCTTCAAAACGATAAGATGATAGAAATAGGTTCATACCTACAGGTGGAGTTAAAAAACCCAATTCGAGATTTGCAATAAATATAATTGCTAAATGTATTGGGTCAATCCCAAAATATGCACCTAATGGAGTAATTAATGGAACAACGATGATAATTGCAGAAAAAATATCCATTAGACAACCAACAGCAAGGAGAAAAATATTTAACATCAACAAAAATACAAACTTCGATGAAATTGTTGATTTAACCCATTCAAGCAAATGCAATGGAATTTGTGCATCAACAAGATAACTGGTCAACCCCATAGCAACGCCAAGTATAATTAGCACACCTCCAATAAGCGTTGAACAATCTAATATAATTTTGCGTAAATCATTGAATTTTAGATCTTTGTAAATAACAAATTCGATAATAAAAATATAGACTGATATCAATGATGCAGTTTCAACTAGCGTTGTATATCCACCAAAAATACCAAATAAAACAAAAAATGGTATCATTGCTTCCCACTTAGCATTTTTTAGTGCAGATATAATTTTAGTCAAATTAAAATTATGCTTTGATACTGATTGGACTTTGCCTTGCCAAACAGCCCAACTTCCAATCATCCCTACGCGAATTAATCCTGGTACAATTCCTGCTAAAAAAACTGATTTAATCGAAATACCTGCAGTAACGCCATAAATAATAAGTGGTAAGCTTGGTGGGAATAATAAGCCTAATGAACCTGCAACAGTTATGAGGCCCAATGAAAACTTCTTAGAATAACCTTCTTTAATTAAAACAGGCATTAAAAGTCCACCTAATGCCAGAATGGTTACCCCCGAACCTCCAGTTAAAGCAGTAAAAAACCCACATAAAAGAACAAGTACAACTGGAGTACCTCCAGGTATCCATCCAAATAATGCACGAAATAGTAAGACTAGGCGTTCAGAAGCTTTGCTTTCTGCTAGCATATATCCTGCCAAAGTAAATAAAGGGATCGTTGGTAAAGTAGGCGAAACTACAATGCGATAAGTTTCAGCTGAAATTGCAGATATAGGAGTCCAATCTCTCCAAAAAAATAGAAGGGCTAAACCACCAAGGCCAATAAATATAGGAGCACCCTTAAATAAAGAAAATAGGATTGCAGCAATTAATATGTATGGCAAAAGATTTATATCTCTTAAAACTTCCCATTGAAATAAAAGAATAATTAAAATAATTAATGCAACCAAAATGACTCTATTTTTTAATTTGGAATAACTATTATAAATCATATGAAAAGCAATAGAAGCAAAACCAATTGGCATAATGAGTAATGCAACCCATCTAGGAATAAATGGTGCAATGTCTGTGGGAAATTCCTTCTCGATCATTACTAAATTCCAAGCACCCAATGCTAGAACAGTAACTACAACTATAGTAGTCACTTTAGCAATAATTTTTGGCCAAACTATTTGGTTATCATAATTAAATAAAAGAGAATTGGACAATGATAATAGTTTGTTTCTCCGCGAAGCAATAATTGCACCTGAGAATCCAATATATAATGTTAGATGTTGCACTAATACAGGAGATGCTACAATCCCAGTCGTACCAAATAAACGGGAAACAACCTCTATAGCAGGAAAAAGGACCAATAATAGAAAGATAGTTATCGAAAAATAATTTTCTATATTTTTATAATTAATGAGATTGCATTTCCTTCATTATACCCATTAAACGATCAAAAGCTTTTTCATCAATGACAGTTCCACGAAAATCCGGTGTCATATCTTTAATCAATGTTTTCCATTCATTAAATTGATCTTGATTGGGACGATTAACTTTTAGACCATATTCTTCCATAACACCAACTGCTTTGTCAGATTCATAACGATTTTTCTTTTGAAAGTCGCTACCAATTTTTTGTGCAATTTCCAACATAACCTTTTGGTGCTTTGTATCAATTCTATTCCATATTTTCATATCAACAATTATTGCTGCTGTTAGATTTCCCCATTTCATATCTAACATATTATCAGCTATACCAAATAATTGCTGTGCTAATGTATACATTGGATTAAATCCAATCGCAGAGATCAAACCAGTTTGCAAACCGGATAAAACGTCAGTCATGGCTAATGGAACAGGCTGATAACCATGAGTTTCATATAGTTGAGTAGATTTATAATCACCTGCCCAAATAAATATTTTTAACTTTTTTAAATCTGAAGGAGTTAAAACAGGCTCAGTTGAAAACCAATAAACCCATCCAACATCTACCATAGTGAGCAGTTTAAATCCATTCTCTTCAGTTTCTGTTACTAATTCATGATTTAATTTTTTTCTAACAAAATCGACTTCATCATATGACTGATAAAGTAAGGGCATATAAAATGATGTAAAATAGGGGTTAATTTCTGACATACCTTCCGTTGACATAGCAGCGCCATGAATTTGGCCAATGCGCATTTTCCTGACCATATCTGTTTCATCGCCAACAACACCCCCAGGATATATTCTAAGTCTGACTTCACCATCTGTTTGCTCTTTCCACTGTTGGCCCAAATCAACTAGTAGTCCATGCCATTCGGTACCTTCAGGAGCTAAAGTTGCCATTTTTATAACAATTTTTTTTGCATTTATTGGCTGCAAAAAAAGTATTGTAAGGAATAAAACTAAATATTTTTTAATCATTTTTTTTTAATAAAAAAATTCATCAATGTTATCAAGCAACCATTGTGCTCTTTTTTGGTTTATATAATTCGTTAAACGTAAATCAGGTTCAGCATGCATATCAATATTTAATGCTTTATATAATAGATTTGTAAAATCATTTTTATTCTGAGTTGGTATACATACATTTTCTGCTAATGATATATAAGGGCTAGCATCTAGATTATTAGATATTTCGATAGCTTTATTAAAATAGTCAGTAGCAACCAATTCTTTATCTAATGGTGCATCATGCCTTATCATAGTATAAGATATCATTCCCACATAAAGAGAACCATTATTCCAATCAGGATCTATACTAAGCGCTGCTTCTAATAGTCTTCCAACTCTTGGTAATAAGATAACCCATTTAGGGTCACCACGACTTGATTTTATTGCACCACCATATGCACCCGCACTCCAATATAAATATTCTATATCATTATTATCGAATTTTGGAATTAAATCTGACTTTCCACTAATCCAATCTAAATAACCAGAATACTTAAGAGATAAGGATTTGTTGCCGAATTTTACAGCTTGAGAAAAAGACTCATGAGCTGATGCATACATATCTTTACCCTCTTTATAATCATCAATTATAAGGCGATCTGCATTTTCCATAGTAAAGCCAAAAGAATGAATCGTTAGTCCTTTGGCGGCGTTAATCTGGTGCATTGGGTTATTAGTTTTAGAATTGGCCTTTTTGACAAGGTTATTAACATGCAATTCATAGCCTTGATCTACCCAATGTGGTTTTTTATCTAATAAATAAACACTTGATCCACAGGAATAGAAAAAAAATGTAAATAGTATGAGTTCTAATCGAAGTGATTTAAAAAAATGTAAAATAGAGATATTACTTATGTAGCTCACTATAAATTGGAAATGATTTGCATAAAGATTTAACAGCTGATCTAACTTGATGAATTATATCTTCATTCTCAATATCACTTATTACATCATCAATCAGTTGGACTATTTTAGTCATTTCATCATTCCCCATACCGCGAGTAGTGATTGCAGGTGTTCCAATACGTATTCCACTAGTTATAAAAGGACTGCGTTTATCGAAAGGAACCATATTTTTATTAACAGTAATACCTGCTTTTTCTAATGCTTTTTCTGCAGACTTACCTGTAACATTTTTGTTTGATAAATCAATAAGTATCACATGCGTATCGGTACCACCAGAAATTAATTTATAACCTTTAGATAGCAATTCATTCGACATTACTTTTGCATTATTAATAATGTTTTGAGCGTATAATTTAAAACTTGGTTCAAGTGCCTCTCCAAAAGCTAAAGCCTTTGCAGCAATAATATGCATTAATGGACCACCTTGCACTCCAGGCATGACTGCAGAATTTAATAATTCGGAAAATAATTTTGTTCGGCCTGATTTAGGTGCGATTATTCCCCATTTATTCTCAAAGTCTTTTCCCATCATGATCATCCCTCCTCTTGGACCTCTAAGCGTTTTATGCGTGGTAGTAGTTACTACATCACAGTATGGCATCGGTGAGGGGTGCAAACCAGCAGCAACTAGACCAGAGGGATGGGCAATATCTGCCATAAGGAATGCTCCAACATCGGTTGCAATTTCACGAAACTTTTCAAATTCTATATGTCGCGGGTAAGCGCTTCCCCCACATATGATAATTTTGGGCTTATGCTCCTTTGCCGTCTTATGTACATGATCAAAATTCACACGGCCTGTATCTTTTTCAACTTGATAGGAAACAGTATTATACAATTGGCCTGAAAAGTTTACAGCACTACCATGAGTCAGATGACCGCCGTGAGCTAAATCTAATCCCATAATTGTATCATTAACTGAGATAAATGTCATGAGCGTTGCCATATTTGCCTGAGAGCCTGAATGAGGCTGAACATTAGTGTATTCACAGTTAAATAGTTTTTTTGCTCTATCACGCGCAAGATCTTCAGCTTGATCAACAAATTCACAGCCTCCGTAGTATCTTGCTCCTGGATAACCTTCGGCATATTTGTTTGTCATTACTGATCCAGCCATTTCTAAAACAGGATAACTGACAAAGTTTTCAGATGCAATGAGTTCTAGAGTTTCCTCTTCCCTAGAAACTTCACGCACTAAAACATTATATAATTCAGTATCATTATTTTTTATATATGAATAGGGCTCATGATTAGCGCCCATTTTTACCAGCCTTTTTCTTTATTCAATTTTTCCGTGACCCAACTATAGCAGTTATTAGAAACTTTTACATAACCAAGATTTTTAATATCAGAATTCATCATAAACCATTGAGCCTTACCAAACAAAACTTCATTATCTTTCAACCAATTCTTTGAACGACTATACTTTGAGAAACCCTTTTTATCAGCTTCTTCAAATTGTTTATATGCGAATGAAGCGATTACTCGATCATCAGTAGAAATGTCATTCGTTCTGCACGCTTGAAAGGCCTTGTAATATACATTGCCTTTAGCTCCATATGCTTCACCCTCACCAGATAAGGTCACAGCCTTATCTGCCCACGTGAATGCTGAACTGTAATCTTCATCTTCAGCATATACTTCAGCAATTTTTACTGCTACACGAAAATCTCTGGGGTCTAATCTAAATAATTTTTCATATGTTTTTGCTGCATCAGGTAAATTATCATCGGAATCATAAGCTTGTGCTAATTTTCGTAGCGTAATTTTACTAGATGGATCTACATCTGCAACTTGCCTTAAAACTTTTATTGCATCATAAGGGCGATCAGCTGAAATTAGTTTATCAGCATAATCCAATCCATAACTTACATTCTCAGGATTATTATTAAACCTACTTTCATAGACATCTAATGGATCCCTGCCACTCTTTTCATAAGCCTGTGCTAAATCACTTTGAGCACCTTCGTTATTAGGATCAATCTTTAATAGATCTTTCAAAACAGCAATTTGATCATCATATCGATCTTGATCTCCATATAATGTAGCCAAATCACTTTTAATTTTTATATCTTCAGGTGATAAATAAGATAGTCTATCCAATTCATTCATTTGCAGTGAAGTTTTTCCTTGTTTTTCGTATGCAAAAGCCAATCTTTTCCTCAAATCAATATTATCAGGAAGAAATGAAAGTCCTTTTAACAAAACATACTCCGAACTATCATAGTTACCCATATACTCATATGCAATCGCATAATATAAATATACTTCTTGAGGATCATCTCGATCGCAACCAAGATCAGTCAATTCATCATAAGCACGAACTGTCGCACCCCAGTCTCTATTTTTATAGAACTCTGCTGCGCTACTAAAAATTCGTGGACATCTTACTTTACGAATTGAATCTAATCGCGCTTGCTCTGCCAAATCTGAATCTACATCTGATTGTTCAGGTGGTGTACACATCGTGATAAAAACTGATCCTGCGCTAATCATTAGTAGTTTTT
>JAYZKF010000008.1:0-7758 GCA_036163755.1 Fidelibacterota bacterium | reverse complement strand
CCACGATCGAATTTTCCATTACCCTCACAGAAAATCTTAACAACATCACAACCCAAGTGCTCTAATAACAATGGTAAAGCAGTTGATCCCGCTCCATTAACAGCATCAATTACAACTTTGAAATTTGAAGCTCTAATAGCTTTTGCATCAATAGTAGATAATTCAACAATTTTGATAGAGTGTTTTAATATGGAGTTCTGATCAGGGAAAACCATTCCTGGTTGCTTAGAATCTTTAATGGGCTTATTTCTATCAGCTAAATCAAATAAATTATCACAATCTTCAGAAGTAAAAAATGTGCTGTCTGATCGAACAAACTTTATCCCGTTCCACTCAATTGGATTGTGACTTGCTGTAATAATAGCTCCTCCAGCTGCTTCTGATCTTTCAATCATAAATTGCACTGTCGGAGTTGGCACTATCCCACAAATAATTACATCTCTACCCAAGCGAATTAATTCATTGGCGAATGCTTCAAGTAGCTCTTCCCCTGAAGGACGGCTATCTCTACCAATAAATAATAAACCTTCTTCAAGATGTATGTGAAGTGCCCTTGCATACATATACATTGAATCAATATTTAAATGCGATGGTGTGAGACCTCTAACTCCCGATATACTTCGAATAATCATTATTATATTTTACAACAATAAAAAAGGTTCGATATAATACCGAACCTTTTTGAAATTATTATGTAATTAAATTAAACTAATTATCATATCTCGCAAAACGAATCCGGCGTCTAATTGCTTTCTTTTTTGCCGCTCGTTGCTCATCACTAGGTTTAATATAGAACATTTTGCGTTTAACATCCTTTAATACACCAGCTCGTTCCCACTTCTTTTTGAAACGACGTAATGCTCTTTCTAATTGTTCCCCATTTTTTACTGTAACTTCAACCATAGACTATTTCACCTCCAATGAATCAACCTAAATATGTTCTTAATGATTTACTCCGAGAACGATGACGTAGACGACGTATTGCCTTTTCCTTAATTTGACGAACACGCTCACGTGTTAAACTAAATTCTTCGCCAATTTCATTCAAAGTAAGTGCATAATCACGATCAATCCCAAAATACATTTTGATAACCTGTTGCTCTCTATCTTTGAGTGTGTCCAATGATTGGCGAATCTCATCCTTAAGAGATTCGGCCATCAATGGTTCATCCGGATCAATTTGACCATCATCTTCTATCACATCAATAAGTGAGTTTTTATCTCCTTCACGAAAGGGCGCATTTAAGGAATGATGCCGACGAGATATCCTCATAGCATCAATTACTTCATCGCTAGTCATATCAAGATTTCGTCCAATTTCTTCTTCATTTGGAGATCGTTCAACTTCAGCTTCAAGTTTTTCTGCTGTTTTTGTTATTTTAGATATTGTGCCAACCCTATTAAGAGGAAGGCGTACAATCCTTGAATGTTCAGCCAATGCCTGCAAAATTGATTGACGTATCCACCAAACAGCATATGATATAAATTTAAACCCGCGAGTTTCATCAAAACGGCCAGCAGCTTTCATTAAGCCTAAATTACCTTCATTTATTAGATCGGTTAGTGGTAAACCTTGGCCTTGATAATCTTTTGCAACTGATACAACAAATCTAAGATTTGCTTCCACTAATTCTTTCATTGCAAAGCGGTCACCCTTTTTTATTGCCTGAGCTAATTCAACTTCTCGCGAAGGGTGAAGCGGCTCAAATTTACCAATCTCTTCTAAGTATTGACTTAGACTCCGATTTGACTCATTTATTGTTCTAGCTGCTTTTGCCATATTTTTTAATCTCTATTATTGGTGATAAAAAAGCCTGGTAATTTACATTTAACTTTAGGATTAACCCAAGAAGTTGATTATTTACAATAATCTAGCAAATTCATCGATAGAAAGTGTCTCGGGCCGTCGAGTGAAATCAATTTCTTCCTTTACCTTTTCAGGAATATCAAATCCACTTAATGAATTTCGTAACATTTTTCTTCTTTTCGAAAATGCTGCCTTTACAATCTGGTTAAACTTTAAAAATTCTGAATCTGATATAATTGGGGTTTCTTTTTTTGTAAATCTAACAATTGCAGAATCCACTTTTGGTTTTGGATAGAAGACATCCGGAGCAATTTTAAAACATAACTCTATATTAATGTAAACTCCTACAATAACGGTAAGTCTACTATACTGTTTTGTACCTACTTCAGCTGTTAACCTATCAGCCACTTCTTTTTGTAGCATAATATGTACATCTTCCCAGTAGTCTAGTTGTTCAATCAACCAAAAAATAATTGATGATGTAATATTATAAGGAATATTTCCAATAACTCTTACTGGGTTTTTTATAGGTATTTTATGAATATCTTGCATCAAAATATCTCCATGGATAATCTTAATTCCAGCAAGATCAGATCTTATTGATAGATGTTTTACTAATAGAGGATCAATTTCAACAATAGCCATTTCCTTAACTTTGGAAAATATTTTTTCAGTTAACAATCCATCTCCTGGGCCAATTTCTAAAACAGAATCATTTTTTTTTATATCTAATATTTTAACAATTTTATCTATAAGATTAGAATCTGATATAAAATTTTGACCCCATTTTTTTCGAAATGGATGAGTTTTATTTTTCATGGAAATGTTAAGTTTTCAAGGTATTTGGAAAATTTCTGAAGAATTTTCATCTGTTTGTTTTGCTATCTCTTTAAAAGATAAATTAAAAATATCTGCAAGCTTCTCTGCAACAAAACGCGTCCTACCGGGCTCATTAGATTTTCCACGATAAGGCTCTGGGCTCAAATATGGAGAATCTGTCTCAACTAAAATTCTATCTAAAGGAATCTCCTTAGCTACTTCGGGTAGATGACTATTTTTAAAAGTAAGATTTCCAGAAAAAGATATATAATAACCAATATCTAAAAATGCTTTAGCCATATCTATATCACTAGAAAAACAATGCGCAATACCTCTTACATTAGGAAATTCTCTTAAGATTTTTATCATGTCTTGATCAGAATTACGATTATGAATAATTACAGGCTTATCTAAATCCTGAGCGATTTTCATTTGACTCACAAAAATTTCTTTCTGTATCTCTGGATCAGAAATGTTTCGAAAATAGTCAAGTCCTATTTCACCTATAGCAACCATACTATCATATTCCATTAAATTATAAATATCATCAATAAATGATTCAGAAACGTCTTTTGCATCATGAGGATGAATGCCTGTAGAGGCAAATATATTTTCATGATTATCAGTAATTGATAAGCTTTTTTTAGAATCTTGAATGTTTGTCCCTACGCAAATGAATCGGTTAACCCCCTGCTCATGAGCGCGATCCAGTACTCCTGCAAGATCTTTGAATAATTCTTCATAGTATAGATGGCAATGAGTATCAGTAAGCATAATATTAATTATTCATAGATGGCAAAAAAGAATACGATTCATCATAATGGAGCATTTGATCAACAAAATTGTCTGGATAAGTTATTTGTATATCTGATATTTCACCATTTGTATCAGTGATTATTTCATATTTAGGATTCATAAACCCTGCATATGGTGCGATATTTAAAGATTCGCTTCTTTTTAACACTTCTTTATGAAGTGAACGATTGACATTTACACCATATTTTTCAACTAAATCTCTTGCCGCCTTGTAGTCGCCTTGTGATTTTATCCTTTGTACTTCTTTAAGTAGTAAACCAAACAACGCTCTTAATGCATTATAGTCATTAATTGTAAAATAAGTTTTATTCTCAATTATTTTTTTTTCAATAACGTTATCTGATAATCCCTTTTCATAAACCCAATGAGAGATAAAAGCCCTATTTCGCATATGTGCTTGTTCTATATTTTCCCCAGGCTTAAGCCTTCTAAGCTGAAGCATAAGTCCATTCCTTATATATCCATCATATTCTGCTTTACCAACCTCATTAGATTCAACAAGCTTCATTTCAACTAGTTTTGGGTCCATTATATAATAGAGACCGAAAAGGTCGGCCCTAGCTTCTTCCAATGTAGAAGCATAATTTTTCAGCGTCTCCTTTGGCGTTCCTACACCTTTTTCTAGTTTACCCGAAGCATGACCTAAAACTTCATGCATAGCAGTATGCATTTTTCCTGCGAATGATCCATATTTTTTTGCACGATCTTTTTCTTCATCTTTCAAGGCAAACTCATTTACAAAACCTCCGCTTCTTGCCTGATCATAAGCAGCTGTTATATTACCCAAACTAACGGATTTAGAACCATAATTGGCGCGTATCCAATTGGAATTAGGTAAATTAATTCCAATTGGGGAACTTGGTGAAACATCACCACCAAGCATCGCAACATTTACAACATTATAGCTGATTCCTTTAACTTCTTTTCGTTTATGTTTATCCATAATTGGAGCATTATCTTCAAACCATTGCGCATTATCAGAAAGAGTTTTCATACGTGACGTTGCATCAAAATCATTTATCTCCACCAATGATTCATAAGATGCCTTAATTCCTTTTGGGTCACCATAGACCTCGATAAATCCATTGATATAATCAATATCAATTTCGGTATTACTAACCCAAGCTATATTATATTTATCCCATGTTTTTAAATCTCCAGTACGATAATAATCTATGAGAATTCCCAATTCTTCCTTTTGAGCATCATTCTCAGCAACATCTTTTGCTTGTTCTAACCAATAAATAATTTCCTTAATAGCACTTCCATAAAGGCCATTTAACTTCCAGATCTTTTCAAAAATCTTACCCTTTTCTTTTGTTAAACGGGAATTTAAACCATACCAAATTGGTGTTGGATCATTTGGATCTTTCATCTCCAAATAGAATTTTTCAACTTCATCTTGAGATACTGCATTATAATAATTATTTGCTGACGAGGATATAATATCATCATCAGGATCAAGGTTTACGCGTTTTGAATCAATTGCAGGGTTAAAAATAATTGGAATTATTCTTAAAATAAATTGATCAAGGCTCTCTCCGGGATTTACAGGAAACTCCCCCTCAGAATTATATATTAAATCCTCAAAGTAAGATTCCTCAAATTCAGGAAGAATTTTCATTGTAGAATAATGGTGATGAATTCCATTAGAAAACCAAACCCGCTTAGCATAATTAACAAATTGTTTCCACGAATCTAATTTTTTATCTCCATTATAATTTTTAATAATATTATGGATCGTTCTTCTAATGATGAGATTATATCTGTAATTCTGATCATAAATAATATCTCGACCTGAAAGTGATGCTTGTGACAAAAAATAAACAAATTTTTTCTGTCTTAAAGAGAGATTTTCGAATCCTGGGACTTGGTATCTAAGGATTTCTATATCTGCAAAACGATCTACTTGAACTTTAAAATTACTTTTTTGTTTCATGGACATATCACAACTGATATAGGATACAAACATCAATGTTAGAAAAAGGGAAGTGACAAAAAACTTTCGATTCATGATAAATAACCTTATTGTTAAATGAAAAAGATAAACTAATGGTCATGTATAAAATTAATTAATTATTATTGTTAATGGTAAATATGTCTTATCCAGCTAATTATATTTTTATTGCTATTTGGATTGCAATGGTAGCCCTATCTTTTGTTGAAGGCTATGTAGAAGGCAGAAATCCATGGCATCATCGTAAACTTGGCTGGAAAATTAATTTACCTGGAGGATATTGTTATCCTGCATATCATTTTTATCTTTTTGTGATTATGCTACCATGCCTTATTGCTCTTCCTCTTCTTATAATTGGGTGGGATCTAAAACTTTTTGGTATTTTATTAAGCGCATATTCAAGTGGGCTAGTAATTGAAGATTTTTGTTATTTTATAGTTAATCCTGCAGTTCGATTTAAAGAATTTTTTACAGATTTTACTGATTATTATCCTTGGATAAAAATCAGAGGGAAAAAAATCATGCCATTAGGTTACCCAATTGGCATAAGTATATCTATTCTATCATGGTACTACCTTTGGAGTTAAGTGAACAAAAAAATATTTGTTTAGAAGCATGCGTTGAAACTTTGGAAGAAGCAATACTAGCTGAAAGAAATGGTGCAAATAGATTAGAGCTATGTAATCGATTAGATTTAGATGGCCTTACACCCAATCTTAACTTAACAAAAAAGATTATGGAGAAAATATCTATTCCGATTAAAGTAATGATTCGGGAAAGGGGTGGCAATTTTGTTTATTCAGATGATGAAATATTAGCCATGCAAAATAAGATTGAAGTTTTTAAATCCATTGGAGTATTAGAAGTGGTATTTGGTGTCTTAAATGTTAATAAGGAGATTGACACCCAAGCTACTAATCATTTAGCTAAGCATGCATTCCCAATGACAGTAACTTTTCATAAAGCGATCGATCAAACATCAAACATTTTTGGAGCATTAGAAAAGATAAAGTCAATTCCTGGGATAAGCAATGTTTTGACTTCTGGAGGAAAAAATAATGCAGAATCTGGTTATAAAATAATTAAAGAAATGATAAATGTTGCTAATAACAAAATCAATATTATTGCTGCAGGAAGTATAACAAATAAAAACCTGGAGTATTTACATAAGAAAATTGGTGCTGTTAATTATCATGGAAGAAAAATCGTTGGTGAATTAAATTAATATACCTTCATCCCGCTTGAAACATTAGCATCATCAACTGTCACCAAGGTAAGTGTTTTACCTTTTTTAGCAGCTAATAACATTCCGTACGACTCATTACCAAAAATTGTTGCTGGCTTTAAATTAGTTACGACAATAATCGAATTATCTAACAAGTCTTCTGGAGAATAATACTCTGCAATCCCAGATATGATCTGACGCTTTTCCTTTCCTATCTGTACTTGAATTTTTAATAGCTTATCAGCTTTATCTATTTTTTCAGCAGCTATTACTTTACCTGTTTTTAATTCAATATTTTTAAAATCATCAAAAGAAATAACATTTATCAAGTCAGATTTAGTTGAATCACTTTTGTTTAAATCATTATTTAGTTTATTGATATCTATTCTAGGGAAGAGCGGTTTATGACTTTTTATTTTTGTACCTGGCTTTAGGTGTCCCCATTCCAAAGAAGTTTTCTCTGCGCCAAAGGTTTCAAGTACAATCATAGTTCTATTTGGCATTATTGGAGCTAATAATAATGCACTAATTCGTAGGGACTCAGCCGCCGTATATAGCACTCGCTCAGCAGCAGACATATCTGTTTTAGCTAATTTCCAAGGTGCCATATCTTCCATATATTTATTTATACTTCTTATATATTGTAAAGTTACTTCAATTGCATCGTTTATTTTCATCCCCTTAATGAGTTTCTCTACAGTATCTATTATCTTTAAACTATTTTTTTTAATTACTTGGCCTTCATTAGATGCATCTTCTTCAGAAGGAATTTTTGAACTACAAAACTTTTGCAATAAGTTTGTTACTCGACTTAATAAATTGCCAAAATCATTAGCAAGGTCGCTATTGTAGCGCTTAATAAATGATTCCATGGTAAAGTTCGCATCTTGGCCTAAAACCATTTCACGCATCAAATAATAACGTACTGGATCAACTCCATGATCTTCAATTAAATCTAATGGGTTCACAACATTCCCTAATGATTTACTCATTTTAGATTCGCCGCTTAGCCACCATCCATGAGCAAAAATTGTTTTTGGCAATGGAAGGTTCAAAGACATTAACATGGTGGGCCAATAAACTGCATGAGTGGTAAGAATATCTTTACCAATTAAATGATAATTAGCGGGCCAA
>JAYZKF010000007.1:0-29214 GCA_036163755.1 Fidelibacterota bacterium | reverse complement strand
GACTTTTGTATAATTATATGTGGGTTGGTGGTGTATCGCACGATTTACCAAAGGATTTTGAAAAAATTTGTATTGGATTTCTTGATTATTTTGAGCCTCAAATTGAAGAGTACAATAATCTTTTAACATATAACAAAATTTTTGTTGAGCGGACAGCGGATGTAGGTGTAATTCCAGCTGATGTCGCTATTAGTTTTGGAGTTAGTGGGCCCAATTTGCGTGGTTCTGGAGTTAAATGGGATGTGAGAAAAGATGAGCCTTATTCTGTTTATGATCGTTTTGAATTTGATGTCCCTGTTGGAGAAGGAAAGTTTGGAACGCTAGGTGATTGCTTTGATAGATATTGGGTGAGGATGCTTGAGATAAAAGAAAGTGTAAGGATTATTCGTCAGGCATTAAAAGATCTGCCTTCTGGAGATGTTCATCAAGCTTTACCAAAAAAAATTAGACCTCCTAAAGGATCTATATACCGTAGAACAGAAAGCCCAAGAGGAGATCTCGGATATTATATAATTAGCGATGGGTCACCAGTCCCATATCGAGTTAAAATGAGATCACCCGCATTTACAGCCCTATCTTGTTTAGATGAGGTATCAAAAGGATGGATGATTTCAGATGTGATAGCAATTCTTGGAAGCTTGGATATCGTTTTAGGAGAAATTGACCGGTGACAGTTGATTATCTTATTGATTGGTTTTCCACGATTGGAGATTTTCCAATATTAGCTTTTATCTTAGCTGTAATTATTTCGGGTATTCCTTTATTCCTACTCATGGCGCTTAATGCTATGGTCGCTGTCTATGCTGAGAGAAAAGTATCAGCATTCATGATGGATCGTATTGGTCCAATGGGTCAAGGGCCCGGACTACATGCTGGGAAATGGGGGTTGTTACAAACTGTTGCTGATGCAATAAAATTATTAATTAAAGAGGATACAATTCCTCAGACATCCGATAAATTCCTATTCAAAATGGCTCCCTTTATAATATTTATTGGAGCATTTCTTGGTTTAGCAGCGGTCCCATTTAGTTCATCGCTACAAGTAGCGGATTTTAATGTGGGAGTTTTTTATATCATTGCTGTTGGTTCTATTGGTGTGATTGGTATTGTTATGGCAGGATGGTCATCTAATAATAAGTGGTCTCTATATGGCGCTATGCGTTCTGCAGCTCAAATTATTAGCTATGAGATTCCTGCAGGATTATCAATTATTATTCCAATAATGATGGCAGGTACTATGAATCTCCAAACTTTGATTCAGTTTCAATCTGGATCTATTTGGGGTGTCCTGCCAAACTGGATCATTTTTAATAATCCATTTACATTTTTAGCTTTTTTTATTTTTTTTATTAGTGCAGTTGCTGAAACAAATCGAACGCCTTTTGATATACCAGAGGCAGAATCAGAATTAGTTGCAGGCTGGATGACAGAATATTCAGGATTTCGATGGGCTGTATTTTTCTTAAGTGAATATGCGAATATGTTTGTTATTAGTGGTTTAGCAGTTGCTGGATTTCTCGGTGGTTGGCAAAGTCCAATACCAGGAATGTTTGATTCTGCAGGTTGGGGTCTTTTTTGGTTTATGAGTAAAGTAATTTTTCTGATATTTCTTATGATGTGGTTCAGATGGACCTTCCCAAGACTAAGAGTAGACCAGTTGATGCACGTGTGTTGGAAAGTTTTTATTCCAATTGCCATGTTTAATATTTTTGGAGTTGGAATTTGGAAATTAATTATTGGGTGATAAATGTCAAAATATTTTGCAAACATATATGAAACAGTAAATACTCTTTGGACCGGAATGCGTATCACATTTAGGCATATGATGCATATTAAACGTGATAATGTGACTCTCCAATATCCAGAGGAAAGATGGCCACGCCCAGAAAGGAATATTGGGTTTGAACATAAGGATTATAATGTAATTCGATCTCGATTACATGTGGATATAGATGACTGTATTGGATGTTTAAAGTGTGAACGAGTTTGCCCAGTTGATTGTATTACTATCAATACAATAAAAACACCAACTCGCGGTGAAGACATTTCTGAAGTAGGTCATACTGGCGAAACATCCAACGGCACCAAAAAAGCAATGGTTTTAAGTCGATTTACTATTGATATGTCAGAATGCTGTTATTGTAATCTATGTACCTATCCATGCCCTGAAGAATGTATTTATATGGTTGGAGGCCCTAATAGTTCAAAACATCCGATTGATTACGAATTTTCAGAATTTGATCGCAATGATCTTATTTATCAATTTGCAAAGAAATTAACTCCTGAACAGAAGAAAAAACTTGATAGCCCAAAACCTGAGGTTGAGGCGTAATGGCTGATTTTGCTTTTTGGTTGATTGTTGGCCTTACAATTGGATCCGCTATACTTGTTGTTCAAAGTAAAAAGTTAGTTTATTCTGCATATTCTTTACTCTTTACATTATTAGGGGTGACGGGTCTTTATGTATTTCTATGGGCAGATTTTTTAGCTGTGGTTCAGGTTGTAGTTTATGTTGGGGGGATTCTTGTTTTGATTATTTTTGGAATCATGCTCACAAATAAAATAACCTCGGTCAATATCAGTAATACTTCGGTTCAGAAAAGCATTGGTTCTATAGTTTTATTAGTATTTATAGTGGGTTTGGGATTTATGGTTTATACTACTCCTTGGGTTTCTGTCGCTAACAGTGAACCCGTTCAAACGACGGATGCTATTGGAAGATTATTAATGATTGACTATCTACTTCCATTTGAAGTTGCTTCATTGCTTTTATTGGGTGCTTTGATTGGAGCTACAACCTTATCTAGGAAAGATAATTGATGGATAGCCTTAGCAATTATTTATTTGTAAGCGTAATACTCTTTTCATTGGGACTTTTTGGAGTGATTACGAGACGTAATGGAGTAGCAGTGCTTATGGGAGTGGAATTGATATTAAATGCTGCAAATTTAAATTTTTTAGCCTTTGCTAGGTTTGGTGGAATGAATATGGCAGGTCATGTATATGCATTGTTTGTTATAGTATTAGCGGCTGCTGAAGCTGCTGTAGCCTTAGCAATAATTATTAATATTTTTAATAATTATAAAACAATTAATGTTGATGAAGTGAGCGAGTTAAAACAATGATCGCATCAAATACAATCACACTTTTTTGTTTATTAATCCTATTTCTTCCTTTAATTGCTTTTGTTATTAATATTTTTATAGGAAAAAGATTGCCCCGACAAGGGGATTGGGTATCAGTAGGTGCTATACTTACTACGCTTTTATTATCGTTAATTCTACTTATTTCAATGTTCATTAATGGAGATCCAAATTTTTCTCATGAAGCAGTATTGCCTTGGATTGATTTAGGAGCATTTAAAATTGATTTAGGTCTTTGGGTTGATAATATCACTGTTGTAATGCTAGTTGTTGTGGCCCTGATTTCTAGTATGACACATTTATTCTCAATAGAATACATGAAAGGCGATATAAGATATAACCGGTATTATGCATATCTTGGATTATTTACTTTTTCAATGAATGGCATTGTATTGGCTAATAATCTAATGTCTCTTTATATTTTTTGGGAATTGGTAGGTGTCAGCTCCTATTTACTAATTGGTCACTGGTTTGAAAAACATTCTGCTGCTGATGCGAGTAAAAAAGCATTTTTAACTAATCGTGTTGGAGATATAGGATTTTTTATCGGCATTATGCTCATGTTCACAGCAATCAATTCCTTTAACTTTCAAGATTTGTTCAATGGAGTAAATCAAGGCTTGATAACTGGAAATCTTTTGACATTAGCAGGAATTGGTTTGTTCATGGGTGCAGTTGGAAAATCTTCCCAATTTCCCCTACATATATGGTTGCCTGATGCTATGGAAGGCCCAACTCCAGTTTCTGCATTAATGCATGCAGCAACCATGGTAGCTGCTGGAGTTTATTTAACAGTTAGGTTGTTTCCATTATTTTCTCCGGAGGCGTTAACTGTCATTGCATATGTAGGTGGTTTTACAGCTTTATTTGCTGCGACTATTGCTATTACTCAAAATGATATTAAAAAAGTTTTGGCTTATTCTACCGTTAGTCAATTAGGATATATGATATTGGCTGTTGGAGTTGGGAATTATGTGGCTGCATTTTTCCATCTACTCACTCATGCGATGTTTAAAGCTTGCTTATTTTATGGTTCAGGGTCTGTTATTCATGCGATGCACCATTCTCTTCATGAGCTCCATGACCATGATACTGACCCACAAGATATGAGGAATATGGGTGGTTTTAATTCAAAAATGCCTATTACTTACTGGACAATGACAATAGCCACTTTAGCAATATCTGGTGTACCGCTATTTTCTGGATTCTTATCTAAAGATGCTATTCTAGCAGGAACACTTTCTTTTGTACAACATCATCCAGAACACTTATTATTAGCTATTTTTGGATTTGGGGCAGCTGCAATAACAGCATTTTATATGTTCAGATTAATTTTTATGACATTTCATGGTAAACCGAAAATGCCAAATGTTTTTAAAGGAATTCATGAATCACCAAAGTTAATGACTTATCCTTTGATTTTGTTGGCTGGACTAAGTTTTTTCCTTTTCTATACTTTGCCATATTTTAATCCTTTCTCAGATCATGGATGGTTTACCGATCTAATCAAAGCGCAAAATTCAGCTGTGCCTGGTAGCTTAACGGCTGCTGAGATATATGAAGGTGTCCACCATGCGCACTATCCAGCTATGGCCTTATCTTTAATCGTAGCTAGTTTGGGTATTGGATTATCTTACTTATTTTATTTTAAACAAAAATTTTCTGCAAAAAATTGGTCAAAGAGGATGAGTTTTCTTTACAAACTTTCTCTAAATAAGTATTTCTTTGATGAAAATTATAACCGGTTTATCTACCAACCATTCTTAAAGCTCTCTCGTGCTGTCGCATATTTGGATTGGGATTTGTATGATAAATATTTTATTAATGGTTTTGGTAGAGTAACACGTATTTTTTCCAAGTTAACAGGTCGCATGGACTATGATGGTCTTGATCAAATTTTAGTTGATGGCGTTGGGAGATCAATGCAAGGGCTTGGAAAACAATTAAAACAAATACAGACTGGTCGATTGCAAAACTATATGTTATTTGCATTGATTGGTGTAATAATTATTCTTGTATTTCAAACAATATAGGATTTTGATAAAGGTTAACGTATGAACTATTTACTAAGTTGGATAATTTGGCTACCAATTATTGGGATGTTAGCTATTGCTTTCATTCCAAGGGATAAATCTGAGCTAATTAAGCAGATTTCTGCTGTTGTGTCTGGTCTTCAATTATTATTGGCAATATATCTTTGGAGTATTTTTGACCAATCAGTAGGCACATTTCAATTAATGGAGCGAGCTGAATGGATTCCTTCATTTAACATTACATATATCTTAGGAGTAGATGGCCTCAGTTTGCCTATGGTATTCTTAATGGCGTTAATCGGGTTTATTGGTGTATTTGTTAGTTGGAATATTGACAAAGCGGTAAAAGGTTATTTTTCACTTTTTCTTCTATTGAATACAGGTGTAATGGGTGTCTTTTTGGCCCTTGATTTCTTTCTATTTTATATTTTTTGGGAAGTCATGCTACTACCTATGTATTTCTTAATCGGAATTTGGGGAGGTCCGCAGCGTGAATATGCAGCAATCAAATTTTTTCTTTATACATTGGCTGGTTCTGTATTGATGTTGATTGCCATACTAGCTCTATACTTTACTGGTGGAAACACATTTGATATGCTTTTATTGATGGAAAGAGCACCGGATACCTTAAGCGGTGAATTATGGTGGGGAATGAGTACAATCAAGGTAATTTGGGTTTTATTATTTATTGGCTTTGCTATCAAGGTACCTGTTTTTCCATTTCATACATGGCTACCATTAGCGCATGTTGAGGCGCCCACTGCAATCTCTGTTATACTTGCTGGTGTTTTATTAAAGCTTGGTGTTTATGGAATGCTAAGAATCAACTATACGATGTTACCTGATGGAGTATTTTGGTTTGCAGGTGCGCTTGCTGTGCTTGGCTTAATTAATGTGATTTGGGGTGCAATGTGTGCATTGGCCCAAAAAGATTTAAAAAAGCTCGTAGCTTATTCTTCTGTTAATCATATGGGTTATACTCTTATTGGTATGGCAGCGGTAATTGCAGCATCTGAGATGAGCATAGATAGTCTCGTTAGTGCGCAAGCAGGTTTAGGAGGAGCGGTTTTCCAGATGTTTAACCATGGAACAATTTCTGCTATGTTATTTATTTTGGTAGGAGTGATTTATGATAGAGCGCATCATAGGGATATTGAAGGGTTTGGAGGTCTTGCTTCTCAAATGCCCATTTATACAGCTTTTGTAGCTATAGCTTTTTTTGCGGGACTTGGCTTGCCGGGATTCAGTGGCTTCATTAGTGAAGCGATGATTTTTATTGGTGCTTTTCCTGTTTTTAAAACTATTGTAATCATATCAACTTTGGGGATTCTTCTAAATGCAGCTTACTTTTTGTGGGCGTTCCAGCGCATCTTTTTCGGACCCGCAAATGAAAAGTATAATGAACTTCCTGAAATTAATAATCGAGAACTATTCACTGTAGTTCCTCTAGCGATTATTACATTGATTTTAGGTGTGTATCCTCGCCCATTTTTAGATTTGATTTCTGCAACACTAAATGTATTAATTGATTCGGTTGTGTACTTTGGTGGATATACGAGTGCTTTTTAGTAAGGTTAGTAAATGAGCAATCTCAATAGTTTAGCATATTATTGGCCTGAGCTTATTCTTACGGTAACAATATTAGTTGCTGTAATTGCTGATCTATTTTATCGAAGAGAGCATTCAATCAATGTTGCATGGTGGGTGCTTGGCGGGCTGATTCTCACACTATTTGCTATACGAATGGGAGGGAATAGTGTTTCCCATCTTTTCATGGGAACGGTTGCCTCAGATCCTTTTTCTGATTTTTTCAAAGTATTAATTCTTTTGTCAACAGCTTTAGTTATTCTTATAAGTTTTAATTCAAAGGAATTAAAAGATTATAGAGTGGGTGAATATTTTTCAATATTAACAATTTTGTCATTTGGTTTATTTCTTATGGTATCTGCAATTGACATATTGATGGTATATCTTGCTATTGAAATAGTATCAATAATGTCATTCTTTCTAGCAGGATATCTGAAGAAAAATCCACATAGTAATGAAGCCTCACTGAAATATGTTATCTATGGAGCGTTCTCATCAGGAATTATGCTGTATGGTCTAAGTATTCTTTTCGGTTTAACTGGCACCACTAAGTTCTTTGAAATGCAAAATGCGATTTCTTCATTAGGTTCAGACTCGAATTTAGCATTAATTCTATCGGTAGTATTTATTATGGTAGGTTTTGGATATAAAATTTCTGCTGTACCTTTTCATTTTTGGACACCAGATGTATATGAAGGTTCGCCAACAACCATAACTGCATATTTATCAGTTGCTCCAAAAGCGGCAGGTTTTGCTTTGCTAATTAGATTCTTCAATCAAGTTTTTGGTGATGGTACAGCAATGACAACTGAATCTTGGATGGCGGTAAATAATCTCCCCTGGCCTCAATTAATGGCGGTTTTAGCTGCTGCGACGATGACCGTAGGAAATTTAGTAGCTATTCAACAAAATAGTGTTAAGCGAATGCTGGCATACTCTAGCATTGCGCATGCTGGATACATGATGATGGCCTTGCCATTAATGTCACAGTCTGGTATCTATGGAATTATGATATATGTCTTTGTATATCTCTTTATGAATCTAGGAGCCTTCTTTGTACTAATATATGTTCAAAGTGAAATTGGAGGTGAAACCTTTGATGATTTTAATGGCTTAGGGTGGAAAATGCCTTTTATAGGTATTGTAATGACACTATTCATGGTTTCATTGACTGGTTTGCCTCCTACAGCGGGTTTCATTGGGAAATTTTATATTTTTGCATCAGTTATTGAAGCAGGATCTCAGTATTATTGGTTAGCATTTGTTGGAGTTGTTAATAGTGTTGTTTCTCTTTACTATTATATCCGTGTTGTTAAACATATGTATTTAGTAGGGGAAAGAAGTGAGTCAATTGGCCTACCATCTTCAAATCTAGTGACTTTAGTTCTTATCGTTCTAGCAATCCCAACCTTTATTTTTGGTTGGTATTTTGGTCCTTTAACAGATTGGATAAATCAATCATTTGTGATTTTTCAAGGAATGTGATCGCGTTCCTAACATTTATAGAGGTAATAATTGGCTGACTATAATTTAGTAAAAGGACATGATATAAAAATTGCGGGGATTCCTAAAAATAGTATTATTGAAAACGAAAACCCAGAATTTGTAGCGCTAAAACCAAGCGAATTTAGAGGTATAAAGCCTAAATTAATTGTGCAAGTGGGTGATCAGGTAAAAATAGGGACTCCTTTATTTCATGATAAAACTAATCCTCAGATTACTTGGCCATCACCAGGGGCAGGTGAAATAACAGAAATAGAATATGGACCCCGACGAATTATTGAAAAAATAATGATTAAATTATCCGATGATGAATCATCAGAATCTTTTTCATCTTACAATCCTAAAGAGATAAATAATTTAAGTCGTGATGATGTGCTTTCTGCATTATTGAAAGGAAGCATTTTCCCTTTTATTCGCCAAAGGCCATTTAACAAAGTTCCTGACCCTGGTGTTATTCCAAGAGATATATTTATATCGGGCTGGAATTCTGGTCCTTTAGCAGTTAATCTAGACTTAGCTTTAAGGAGAAGGTTGCCCCAGTTCCAAGCAGGAGTTGACATATTAAATAAGCTTACTGAGGGAGAAGTGCATTTATCTTATAACGAGAATACGGTTTCTGATACATTGTTGAATGTAAACGGAGTTAGAGCACATACTTTCAACGGTCCGCATCCTGCAGGTAATGTAGGAATCCAAATCCACCATATTTCACCGATAAATTTAAATGATTTAGTATGGGTTGTAAATGCTCAAGATGTTGTTAGGATTGGCAATTTTTTTCTTATGGGCAAACTAGATACAACACTTTTTGTAACAATTGGAGGCCCAAGTGTTACAAATCCTATTCATATAAAGTCACGATTGGGTTCTGAAATCAAATGTTTACTTAAAGATAACTTATCTGAACATGAGAATCGTATTATCTCCGGAGATGTCTTAACCGGTTCAAAATCAGGATTAGATGATTTTATAGAATTTTACCACTCAACTGTTTCTGTAATTCCACATGAAACTTCAAGGGAGTTTCTGGGTATGCTTAGGCCCGGTTCATCTTCATCAAGATACAGTTTAACTAATGCTTTTATTGGTTCAAGACAAAAAGATTATAGTTTTAACACCTTAAAAAATGGAAGTGAAAGATATATTTTACCTATAGATGCTTGGGAAAATGTATTGCCTATGGATATCCTTCCAAATGCTTTATATCGTGCAATTTATGCAAATGATATCGAAGAAATGGAGCAATTAGGAATTATAGAATGTGATGAAGAAGATTTTGCTCTATGTTCATTTGCTTGCCCCAGTAAAATCGATGTAGGTGGAATGATACGTCAAGGATTAGATCTTATGGAGGAAGAAGCTTAAATGTTAGGTCTACTCAAAAAGGTTTTAGATAAATATAGAAATAATTTTGAAGAAGGTGGAAAATTAGAAAAATTATATCCAATTTATGAAGCTACAGATACTATTCTATTTTCTACAAATGAAGTAACTGAGAATGGGCCCCATATTCGAGATAGTATTGACACAAAACGAGTGATGATTTTGGTAGTGATTTCCTTGCTGCCTCTATATGTATTTGGTGCAATAAATATAGGTTTTCAAAATAGTATTGCGATTGGTTTGGAAAGATCAAATTGGGAGAATTTTTGGTTTGGTTTTTATAAAATTTTGCCCATAATCATTGCGACCTTTACGGCTGGTGCATTTTGGGAGCTTTTATTTGCAGTCGTCCGGAAACATCCTGTTAGCGAAGGTTTCTTGGTGACTTGCGCGCTTATTCCATTAACAATGCCGGCTGGAATACCATTGTGGCAAATTGTAGTCGCAACAACTTTTGGGATCGTAATTGGGAAAGAAATTTTTGGTGGAGTTGGTATGAATATATTCAATCCTGCTCTGATGGCTAGAGTTTTCATATTTTTTACTTATCCGACAAAAATTTCTGGTGATAAAGTATGGGTTTTAGGTCCTGATGGTTATTCTGGTGCAACTGCATTATCAATACCAGCTGCAGAATTAAATCAGGATGCATTGACCCTGCTTAATAACTTTAATCAATTTGATTATTCTTGGTGGAACATGTTCTGGGGTTGGATTCCCGGATCAATAGGAGAAACAAATAAATTCCTAATTATTATTGGCGCATTATTCCTCGCATATATAAAAGTTGTTAATTGGCGAGTTATTTTTGGAGCAGTTGTTGGCTTAGTTGCTACAGCTATATTAACTAACTTAGTTGCTCCATTTTCAAGTAATTCAATGTTTACGATTCCCCCACATTACCATTTAGTTATGGGAAGTTTTTTGTTTGGAGCAGCCTTTATGGCAACGGAACCTGTGACGGGTTGTCACACGAATCAGGGCAGATGGGTTTATGGAATTTTATTTGGAAGTTTAACAGTTATTATTAGAGCAATAAATCCAGCTTATCCAGAAGGGGTAATGTTATCTATACTATTTGTAAATGCATTTGCAGCTTTGATTGATTGGTTTGTTATTCAAGCAAATATTAAAAGAAGGCAGGCACGCTATGCACAGTAATCGTTATACAATAATTTTTACAATGGTAATTACTATCGTGCTTGCATTTTTTCTTTCGATGGCAGATTCTTCCTTATACGATAAGTATCAAAAAAATGTTGAAGTTGATATAAGAAAGAATATTTTAACATCATTAGGTTTTAGTCCTACTGATGATTTACCATGGACTAGTGAAAATGTTGAATCCATTTTTAAAAGTTCAATAGTTGGGTTTGTCGTTGATAATTCTGGTTCTATTGTTGAAAATAAATTACCCCAAGATATTGACACTAATGTAGATTTGAATTTGTATCCTATTTATAAAAGAGTATCTAATAATGTAACACAAGGATATTCAATTCCAATCTCAGGCAAAGGTTTGTGGGGCACTATGTTTGGTTATTTTTCAATTGAATCTGATGGGGCAACTGCGAAAGGGATTACTTTTTATAAGCATATTGAAACACCTGGATTAGGAGGCGAAGTAGATAAACCTTGGTTTCAAAATAATTTTGTTGGTAAGCGTTTTGTCGATGAAAACGGTACTTTAATAGGTATCCAAACAGTTAAAGGACAAGTAGACGAGACTTCTAGAGAGGCTTATCATTTAGTCGATGGAATTTCAGGAGCAACAATGACTTCTAAAGGTTTAAATCAATTCTTGCTTAAAGATTTAAAATTGTATGATCCATATTTTTCAAAGATTAGATCTAAAAGGAATGGTTAATGGCTTTAAGTAAAAAATCTAAGTCAGCTTTTACCGATCCACTGATGAGTAATAATCCTATTAGTTTACAGGTACTAGGGATTTGTTCAGCACTGGCAGTGACTACTAAATTAGATACAGCCGTGGTTATGTCTTTTGCTGTGATTGCAGTTCTTTCAGTATCAAATACTGTAATTTCAATTTTAAGAAAAATGATACCTGCAAAGGTTAGAATTATTGTACAACTATCGGTTATTGCATCAATGGTTATATTAACGGATATGGTTCTTAAAGCATTCTTTTATGATATAAGTAAACAGTTATCTGTTTTTGTCGCTTTGATCATCACGAATTGTATTATCATGGGACGTGCAGAAGCTTTTGCTATGCAAAATGGACCGGGACGCTCTTTATTAGATGGATTGGGTAATGGACTAGGCTATGGATTAATTTTAATTGGAGTAGCTTTCTTTAGAGAACTTTTAGGGTTTGGTACGATATATAATCGTCAAGTTATTCCAGAGTCTTTTTATCAGGCAGGATATGAAAATATGGGATTAATGGTATTAAGCCCCGGTGCATTTATTATTCTTGGACTTATTGTATGGGCGCAACGCATCATTGGCAAGGTGGAAGAGGAATAGTATTTTGGAACATTATATTAGTTTAATTACAAAAGCTGTTTTTATAGAAAATATTCTTCTTGCCTATTTTTTGGGTATGTGTTCATTCTTGGCCATTTCAAAGAAAGTTGATGCATCGATTGGATTGGGTTTGGCTGTAACATTTGTTTTGACAATAACTGCACCAACTAATTGGTTCATCTATACATTTTTGATAGGAGATGGTGCCTTAGAATGGGCTAACCTACCAGAAATAAACCTTAGTTTTTTAAAACCTATTGTATTCATTGCAGTCATTGCTGCTATGGTTCAGCTAGTTGAAATGATAATTGATCGATTTTCTCCAGCTCTCTATCAAAATCTTGGTATATTTTTGCCATTGATTGCAGTCAATTGTTCTATTTTAGGGGGCTCATTATTTCTCGTCGAAAGAGAATATACATTGTTAGAATCTACTGTTTTTGGATTTGGATCAGGCTTGGGTTGGTTTCTGGCGATTATTGCAATGGCATCTATTCGATATCGCTTACGTTATTCTAATGTTCCATTGAAGCTTCGTGGCATTGGAATAACCATGCTACTTACTGGACTTTTATCGATTGCATTTATGTCATTTGGGGGAATACAATTGTGATAACAACTTCAACCATCTTGAGCATAATTATTTTTTCTGGAGTAATACTAATTCTTGTGATATTGCTCAACTTTGCAGAATCAAAACTCTTGCCTCAAGAAGAAGTCTCAATCAAGATCAATGGAGATGATGATAAATCTATTCAAATTCTTCCAGGAAGTACGTTATTGTCTGCATTGGCGGGTAAGAGCATTTTTCTTCCCTCCGCTTGTGGGGGAGGAGGGACATGTGCACTTTGCAAATGTCAGGTCAATTCAGGTGGAGGAGAAATCCTGCCTACAGAAACTGGTCATATTAACAGAAAAGAAGCCAAAGAAAATTGGCGTTTAGCCTGCCAAGTAAAGATAAAAGAAAATATGGATATCACTGTTCCTGATGAGATATTTAATATTCAAAAATGGGAGTGTACAGTAAGATCAAATAATAGTGTGGCTACATTCATTAAAGAGTTAATCTTAGAATTGCCTTCGGGTGAAAATTTAGATTTTCTTGCGGGTGGCTATATCCAAATAGATATTCCTGAATATTATGATTTAAACTATAAAGACTTTGATATTGATAATGAATATCATCCTGATTGGGATAAATTCAATATTTGGGATATTAAAGCAAATAATGATGAAGATTGTTTTCGGGCTTATTCAATGGCTAATCACCCAGCTGAAGGTAATATAATTATGCTTAATGTTCGAATTGCGACACCACCCCCAGCATTGTGGGATAAGGTTCCACCGGGAATAGCCTCTTCATATATTTTTAATTTGAAGCCAGGTGATAAGGTTAGCATCTCAGGGCCATTTGGTGACTTTTTTGTTAAAGATACAGAGCGTGAAATGGTTTATCTCGGTGGTGGTGCAGGAATGGCACCGATGAGAAGTCATTTATTTGATTTATTGGATACTAAAAAATCTACTAGAAAGATAACCTACTTTTATGGTGCCCGCTCAGTGAGAGAAATGTTTTATCATGAAGATTTCATGCAACTAGAAAAAGAATTTCCTAATTTCAAATATGTTGTAGGTCTTTCTGAGCCGTTGCCTGAAGATAATTGGGAGGGCGCAACCGGATTTATTCATAATGTAGCTTTTGAGAATTATTTGAAAGACCATGAAGATCCTACAGAAATTGAATATTATATGTGTGGACCTCCCATGATGATTGATGCTTGTGATAAAATGTTATATGACTTAGGTGTAGAAAGAGAAATGATAGCGTATGATAGTTTTGGTTAATCGCTATTTTTCTATTTTTTTATCTAAAGCCCGACTTATGTTGGGCTTTCTTTTTCTATTAATTATTTCTTGCTCAAGAATAGAATCTGTAGAAGAAATCAAGGGTACGGCTTGGGGTACATCTTATTCAATACAAATTGTGGAGGATTCAAATATTAATATGGATATAACATCCATAAAAATTGGGATTGATTCTATAATAAATAATATAGATGAACAGATGTCCACTTATAAATTAAATAGCGAGATATCATTATTTAATCAAATGCCTATCGATGCAGTAATAAAAATTTCTTCGGGTTTTGCTGAAGTGATAAATAGATCAATTTATTGGAATAAATTAACCTCTAATGCATTTGATATTTCGGTTTTTCCTATGGTTTCACTCTGGAGGAAAGGTAAAGATGATCGTGAGTATGAAGATGTATGGGAGCCACCAACAGATTTCGAAATATTTATGGAAATGTCAAAAATTGGCTCAAATAAGATCAGATTAAATGAATTGAATCTATCAAAAACAACAAAAGGTCAAATGTTGGATGTAAATGCAATTGCAAAAGGATGGGGAGTTGATCAAATTTTTGATTATTTGATATCAAGAGGTTTAGATAGATTTATGGTAGAAATTGGAGGAGAGATCCGAGTCATTGGGAATAATAAAGAAGGTAAGAAATGGAAAATTGGAATAGATAAACCTGTTGTTGGAAATCAGCCTGGAGATGATATGCTTGCTGTTATTGCTTTAGATAATAAAGCAATGGCGACTTCAGGTAATTACAGAAACTTTTTTGAATATGATAATAAAAAATATTCACATATAGTTAATCCAAGAAATGGTTATGCATTACAATCAACTATTTCCTCCGTTTCTGTATTAGGTCCAAATTGTATAGATGCCGATGCGCTTGCTACAGCTTTAAATGTGATGTCATTAGATGAAGGCAAGGCTTTAATTGATTCTTTAGATGGATTTGAAGCTTTCTGGGTAATTAAAGACTCAACTGGAAATTTTCTAACAGAATCTTCAAGAAGTATGCCAATAGTCGGTGGTTTATAGCTTTGGTTTTTGTGAAGGATCATCACAGGTACCACCTTTGAGACAAATGCAATCATTTATTACGCCACCGCAGGATCCCTGCAGAGGTTTTCTGTTGAATAATACACCCACAGACATTCCGAGAATGGCGATGCCAATAACTAAAATTGCTAGGAATAATTGCATTTATAAAATTACAAAAAAAGAATATAGAAAACTGTTATCAAAAATTAGGATGATTATATAGAACCAATTAATTTTAGATATAAGAATGGAATAAAAAACTATGATTATTAAAAATATGAAAAAAATAATTCTCTTTACATTTCTACTTTCAGGATTTCTCTTTGCGGCTGAAGGAAATGCTCCCCACCTTAATGGAGCAGATTTATCAATTTTTTGGGTTTTTCCTTTTGCGGGTATTCTCTTATCAATTGCAATCTTTCCATTAGTGGCGCCAGATTTTTGGCATCATAATTTTGGAAAAATCTCTGCATTTTGGGCAATATTATTAATTGTCCCCTTCCTTTTAAAAGTGGGCTTCACGATTACATTATATGAATTACTGCATGTTGGATTATTAGAGTACGTACCATTTATTATATTACTTTTAGCTCTATTTACAATTTCTGGAGGTGTACAGCTCAAAGGAGCTCTTGTAGGAACACCTATCGTGAATACAGGAATTATTTTTATAGGGACAGCATTGGCAAGTTGGATGGGTACTACTGGAGCGGCCATGCTACTTATCAGACCACTTATACGAGCAAATAAAGAAAGGAAAAGTAAAGTCCATGTGATTGTTTTCTTTATTTTTCTTGTTGCGAACATAGGTGGTTCTTTAACTCCTCTAGGCGACCCACCTCTATTTTTGGGATTTTTGAAAGGTGTAAACTTCTTTTGGACAACATCAGCAATGATGGTACCTATGTTATTCATGGTTTTTTCATTATTAATCATATTTTTTATTTTTGATTCTTATTTATACAAAAAGGAAAATATTAAGAAAGTAGAGACAGATATCAAGATTAGCATTGAAGGCTCTTTTAATCTATTATTGCTTTTAGGCGTAATTGGATCTGTTTTATTAAGTGGTTTTTGGAGACCGCATATTGAATTTGAACTTTTTTATGTACACGTTGAATTACAGAATGTTATTCGTGACATATTATTATTGAGTCTTACCTTTGCAAGTTGGAAACTCACTTCTTCAAAAATTAGAGAAGCTAATGAGTACACGTGGTTTCCAATAGTTGAGGTAGCAAAATTATTTGCGGGTATTTTTGTTACTATTATACCAGCTATTGCTATTTTGAAGGCAGGTACTTCTGGAGCACTTGGAGTTGTTATTAATTCTGTTTCAAATCAGACAGGACCAATAAATTATATGTATTTTTGGGCTACAGGTATATTGTCAAGTTTTTTAGATAATGCCCCAACATATTTAGTGTTTTTTAATACTGCTGGTGGAGATCCCATTCAATTAATGGGTGAACTTTCTCAAACTCTTCTAGCAATTTCTGCAGGAGCAGTATTTATGGGTGCGAACACATATATTGGAAATGCACCAAACTTTATGGTTAAATCAATCTCTGAATCATCAGGGATTGAAATGCCTTCATTTTTTGGATATCTATTTAAATGGTCTTTACCTATTCTTTTCCCACTATTTATAATTGTTACTTTTCTTTTCTTTTAATTAGATGTCAAGAATCTCGAAAGTAATAACTAAAACTGGAGATAAAGGAGAGACTGGCCTTGGCGATGGCTCTCGAGTTTCGAAGTCTCATACTTTAGTTTGCTTCTTAGGAGAGATTGATGAATTAAATTCATATTTAGGAAGAGTTATTTCATCTTGTAATAAAGATGAGTTAGTTCTTGAGCTTCAATCTATCCAACAGGACCTTTTTAATATGGGTGGTGAAGTTTCTATGCCTAATTCTGAATTGGATTTACTGATTGAAGACAGGGTAGTTTTTTTAGAAACGAGAGTTAACTATTTCAATGAAAAGCTTCCTCCTTTGGAGGAGTTCATTCTACCAGGTGGGGATGAGTTTTGTTCAAAAGTTCATGTTTTAAGAGCTATTTGCAGACGAGTTGAAAGGTATTGCGTAATAGCAATGGAAGAAGGTGTAGAAACAAGATTTTGGTTGCCATATTTAAATCGTTTAAGTGATTATTTCTTTGTTTTATCTAGATATTTTTCGATGAAAGATGGTGAGGATGAGATACTTTGGGATCGAAATAAATAATCCTTCTATATTTAGTTTAAATCTATAAAAATATCCTAAATTCTATGTCGCACTAAAATAGAATAATGCTCGACTGGAAAACATTATATCAAAAAATTGAGAATTCAGAAAGAATCCTTCTTTCTACTCATGAGAATCCCGATGGTGATGGATTAGGAAGTGCTTATGCTATGTACCACTATTTAAATAACATAAATAAGGACTGTCGCATCATTCATATCTCAGAATTACCCTCAGAGTATACTTTTTTTAACTATGATGATGTAATTGAAACTTATGAATCAGAAAAGCATGATAATTGGATATCAAAAATTGATTTGGCATTAATTTTTGATGTTGGTGATTTTCGTCGATTAAGAGACATAGGTAAAGCACTTACTAATAATAAAAAATATGTCGTAAATATTGATCACCATCCTGATCTCAGTGATGAAAGATTTTCAAAGAATTTTATAAATGTAGATGCGGCTGCAACTGGAGAAATGGTGTATGATTTTTTAAAATCAAATAATATTGAACTAAATAAATTTATGGCTGAAGGAATCTATACAGCTGTCATGACTGATACAGGTTCATTCCGCTATAGTAATACAAATCAGAAATGTCATCAAATCGCGATTGAATCAATTGAGCTAGGTGTGAATACTGCTAAAATTTATCAAACTGTATATGAAAACCGATCTCCCGCACAAGTTGCACTACTTGGTGAAATTTTACATAATTTAAAGTATGATTTGGATGGTGAATTAGCCTGGTTTTCCATAAGTCAGGATATGATGGAGCAAGTTGGTGCAACTAAACAAGATGTAGATGGATTTACAGATTTTGTTCGATCTATAAGAGGGGTTGAAGTTGCAATAATGTTTTTTGAAATTAACTCAAAAACAACACGGATTAATTTTCGATCAAAAGGTAAATATGTTATTAATAATGTTGCCAAAGATTTTGATGGAGGAGGTCATAAATTTGCTTCTGGAGCCCTAGCAAAAAAAGAACTTTCATTAGTTCTTTCAGAGGTTGTGGAAAAGACAAAATCATCTATTATATCTCAAAATGGAAAAATGAAATGAAGATTTTCTTAGCGAAGGATGCTGGTTACTGCTTTGGAGTACGTGATGCTGTCAACTTAGCATATGAGAGTGCTGAAAAGTATGGTGATGTATATATGCTTGGAGATATCGTACATAATGAAAACGTTATTAAAGATTTAAATAATGCTGGAGCGAAAGTAGTTGGTAGTCTAGATGAGGTCCCTGATGGAAAGCCAATTTTGTTTAGGGCCCATGGGACTCCAGTGGAGACTTGGAGAAATGCGAATGCAGATGACATGAATGTTGTTGACGCTACATGTCCATTAGTTAAAGAAATTCATGATGAGGTTATCAAATTTGCTAATGAAGGAAGAAAAATAATAATTATTGGAGATCATGGGCATGATGAAGTTGTAGGTATAGCCAGTCAAGTAAACGAGCCTATAATTGTTGCTAATATTGAGGAAGCAACAAAATTGAGAAAAATGAAACGTGCAGGTGTAGTTACTCAATCAACTCAAACTATTGAAAATGTTCAAGCAATTATAAATATCCTTATGACAAAAGTTTATGATTTGAACTTTGTAAATACGATTTGTTTTCCAACTAAAAGAAATCAGAACCAAATTAAAGAGTTAGCAAAGCAGTGCGATGTCATGATTGTAATTGGATCATTTACAAGTGCAAACTCAAAACGATTAACTCAATTAGCCCAGGAGATAAATAAAAAATCTTATCAGGTCACCTGTGCGGATGATTTAGAGTTTGAATGGTTTGATGGAGCAAAGACAGTTGGTTTATCAGCAGGTGCGAGTACACCTGATAATATTATTAATGAGGTTTTAAAAAGCCTTAAAGAAATGAATAAAAATTCTAAGGAGATGATTTATGGCTAAAAAAGGTTCATTTGAAGTTAAAGTTGGATTGGCTGAAATGTTAAAAGGTGGTGTGATAATGGACGTCATGAATGCCGAGCAGGCAAAAATCGCTGAAGATTCAGGAGCAGTAGCAGTAATGGCTCTGGAGCGTATTCCAGCTTTAATTAGAGAGGAAGGGGGGATTGCTCGTGCAAGCGATCCACAAATGATTAAAGATATCCAGAAAACAGTCTCAATACCTGTGATGGCTAAAGTTAGAATTGGCCATTTTGCTGAAGCTCAAATACTCGAAGCTTTGGAAGTTGATTTTATAGATGAAAGTGAAGTCTTAACTCCAGCAGATGAGCATAACCATATATGGAAACATGACTTTAATGTCCCATTTGTTTGTGGTTGTAGAAATCTAGGAGAAGCTCTGAGGCGTGTAGGCGAAGGAGCTGCAATGATAAGAACTAAGGGCGAAGCGGGCAGTGGAAATATTGTTGAAGCTGTACGTCATATGAGACAAGTTCAATCTGATATAAAAAAATTAACTGTTATGAGTCAAGATGAACTAATGTCTGTTGCTAAGGAAATGGGTGCCCCATTTGCGCTCGTTGAGCAAGTAGCAAAATTAGGTAAACTACCAGTACCGAATTTTGCGGCTGGAGGTGTTGCTACTCCTGCAGATGCATCCTTGATGATGCAATTGGGAGCAGAAACTGTTTTTGTGGGATCCGGAATTTTTATGAGCGATGACCCAGCGCCTCGCGCAAAAGCAATTGTTGACTCAGTTGCATTTTTTAAAGATGCTGATAAATTAGTCGAGATTTCTACTGGATTAAAATCAGCTATGAAAGGTTTGGAGATGTCTGAGATTCCTGAAGGTGAGCGTTTACAAGAGAGAGGATGGTAATTTAAAGAGGATTCTATGGTTGGTATTCTTGCACTTCAAGGAGATTATTCAAAACACAAAGATGTTTTAGATAAATTAAAAATATCTTCATGTGAAATCCGTTATTCGAATCAATTTAATGAAATTAGTGGGCTCATAATTCCTGGTGGTGAATCTACAACTATGACAGATCTTATATATAGAAGTGGATTACATAAAAATATATATTCATTTTCAAGATCAAAACCAATCCTTGGAACATGCGCTGGCTTAATCATGATGTCACGATTAGTAAATGATGATAGAGTAAAACCTCTGAACATATTAGATATTGAAGTTGACAGAAATGCTTATGGGAGACAAGTAAATTCATTTAGAGATGAATTATCTGTTTCAATTGGAGGAAAATTTGAAAATATATCTGCAACCTTTATTAGAGCACCTAAGATAAATCGAATGAATAAAAATATTGAAATCTTATCTAGTTATAATAATGAGCCAGTTGGCATTAAGCAAGGGATGCATGTAGGCTTAGCGTTTCACCCAGAACTAGATGGTATAACTCTATTTCATGAATATACTTTTGTAGAGCAATTTAATGAGAAATCTCATGCAGCTTAAGTTATTGCCAAAAATAAAATCACCAGCTGATATTAGAGATTACTCGAAGCAAGAGTTACAGCAGTTGGTAGATGAGATTCGTCACTATACCATTGATACTATTAGTAAAATAGGTGGGCATCTTGCTCCAACATTAGGTGTTGTTGAACTTACGGTTGCTTTACATAGAGTTTTTGAAACGCCCAAAGACAAGATTGTTTGGGATGTTGGTCATCAAGGTTATGCGCATAAAATATTAACAGGACGATTTGATGAATTCTCATCAATAAGACAATTTGGAGGACTAAGTGGGTTCTTAAAACGCTCTGAAAGTGATTATGATGTATTTGGAGCAGGGCATGCTTCAACTTCTATTTCAGCGGCCACTGGTATTGCTCTATCGCGAAAACATTCTGGTAAAAACTTCCGTGTTGTTTCAGTTATAGGTGATGGATCTATGACAGGTGGGCTAGCATTTGAGGCGCTAAATAATGCAGGAGCTTTAAAAACACCCATGATAGTTGTTTTGAATGATAATGAAATGTCAATTAGTCCTAATGTAGGAGCGCTAAATACATATTTGACAAAAATTGTTACCAATCCTGTTTATAATCATATTAGAGAAGAAATTTGGAATCTTTCTGGAAAGTTGCCTTTCGGCAAGAGTAAAGCTCGAACAATGTTGCACCGGATTGAAGATAGTTTAAAGTCACTTTTAGTTCCTGGGATGCTATTTGAGGAACTCGGTTTTAGATATATTGGCCCTATAGATGGACATAATCTTAATGACTTGGTTGATACCTTTGAAAAAATTAAAGATGTCAGATCGCCTATGCTTTTGCATGTCCTGACAAAAAAAGGTAAAGGTATGGCAAATACAGATGAAGAAAAATATCATTCTGATGCTGTTAAATACCATGCTGTAAAGCCAAATGGTAAAGTCTCCACTAAAAAAGTTGATAGTGTACCTGTGTTTCAAGATGTTTTTGGACATTTAGCATGTGAAGTGGCAAAAAATAGAAATGATACGGTTTGCATTACTGCTGCTATGAGAGAAGGTACAGGTCTGGTTAAATATGCTAAAGAATTTCCCGAGCGATACTATGATGTGGGTATTGCTGAGGGTCATGCTGTAACATTTGCTGCTGGCTTAGCAACAGAAAATATTCGTCCAATTGTGGCAATCTACTCAACTTTTTTACAACGTGCTTTTGATCATATTGTTCATGATGCTGCTATTCAACATCTACCCGTTGTTTTTTGTATGGATCGAGCTGGTATTGCTGGTGAAGATGGCCCAACACACCACGGTGCATTAGATATTGCTTATTTGAAATGTATTCAAGATATGATAGTCGCAGCACCTAAAGATGGAAATGAATTGCGAAATTTACTATACACAGGCCTCGATAATAAAGATGGTCCTTTTGCTATTCGCTATCCAAAAGCTTCTTCTGTTAAGTTTGATAAATCAGGTCAAGCTGAATTACTTCCGATTGGTAGTTGGGAAGTAGTTAGGCAAGGTGACGAAACTGTTATACTTGCTGTTGGACCACAGGTATATGATGCTGTAAATGCTGCAGAAAATTTGATTAATCATGGATTTAATTGCGAAGTCGTTAATTGCCGATTTCTTAAGCCTATGGATATTGATTATTTAAACAATGTTATTGGAAGATTTAATAAAGTGATTACCATAGAAGAAGGCGTTTCTACTGGTGGGTTTGGCGAGAGTGTTGCAGCATTTTTATATGGGAATGGTTTCAAAGGCGATATCAAGACTATTGCTTTGCCAGATAAATTTGTTGAACATGGACCAAGACAATTACTTTTAGATAAATACGGCGTTAATCAAGAAGGAGTGGAATCTTTATTTTCTATAAGTGATTCAACTGCTAAGCTTGTAGATCTGGAAAGCATTTAATGAATTCTGTTGTACTCGTATTCATCGGATTCGCAGTTTTTTTTATGGGGTACAAATTTTATTCCCGTTATTTGGGGAAGAATATCTATGGTATTAATGATGATCAAATAGTTCTTCCTTCATCATCGCTTGAAGATGGCATTGATTATATCCCTACAAAAAAACATATATTGTTTGGTCATCACTTCACTTCTATTGCTGGTGCTGCACCCATAATCGGTCCGTGTGTCGCTGCATATTGGGGTTGGCTACCTGCTCTACTTTGGATATTAATTGGAACGGTATTCATGGGAGCAGCTCATGATTTTGGTGCCTTGGTAACTAGTGTAAAAGAAAAGGGCCGTAGTATTGCAGATATAGCTTCATCAACAATTAGCAATCGTGCACGGATAATGTTTTTAATATTTGTCATTTTATTAGTGTGGCTAGTATTAGCAGTCTTTGCAATGGCAATAGCTGACCTTTTTGTAAGTGTTCCTACTTCAGTGATTCCAATTAACGTTCAAATAATCATTGCTATTACAATGGGCTTTTTGATTTACAAAAAGAAAATTGATAGTTTAATTCCATCGTTAATAGCTCTTGGGCTTCTGTATTTTTTTGTTTGGGTAGGTACTACCTCACCTGTTGACTTTACGGATACAATGCCAATTCAGAGCGCTAAGAATATTTGGATTATTTTATTATTTATATATTCGGGTATTGCAAGTTTACTTCCTGTTTGGACTTTGTTGCAGCCTAGAGATTACATTAATAGTCATCAGTTATTTGTAGGCCTTGGTTTATTGTTCTTGGGTATTTTTGTCGCTCACCCTACTGTGGATGCTCCTGCCATTCGATCTTTATCAGACCCTGGAACACCTAGTTTGTTTCCATTACTTTTTGTAACAATCGCATGTGGAGCAATAAGTGGTTTTCATGGTCTAGTTGCATCAGGAACCTCTTCCAAACAATTAGAAAAATTATCGGATTCCAGAATGGTCGGTTATGGCGGAATGATTGGAGAGGGAACATTAGCATTAGTATCAATGATTACTGCAGTTGCAGGTATCTCTTTAGTAACGCAAACTAATTTGCCCACTGTAGGCCCTGTTTCTGATTTAAGTTGGTCTGTATATTATGATACTTGGGCTCATGCAAGTGGAAATAAAGCTAGCGCATTCGTACTTGGCGGAGGTGCTTTACTTACATCTATTGGATTATCTGAACCATTAGCAAATACATTAATGGCTGTTTTAGTTATTTCATTTGCAGCAACAACTTTAGATACGGCTACACGAATACAAAGGTTTATTTTGAATGAATTTGGTAAGGCGACAAAACTTAAGATTTTATCAAATAGATATATTGCAACATTGATCGCAATTATTCCAGCGATACTAATGGCTTTTTGGAATATTACAGATCCTGGCTCAGGTGTCATAAAGCAAGCTGGTTGGGTTCTGTGGCCAATTTTTGGTGCAAGCAATCAAATGTTAGCTGCATTGACTCTCATGGTACTGACACTCTATTATTGGCAAAAAAAGAAGCCCTTCCTTCCATTGCTAATACCAATGTTAGTTATTATGATTGTAACCTTTTCAGCTTTATTAGCAAATGCTGTGAGATTTTATGGTGTAAATGGAATTTTATTTATATTAAACCTTATATTGATTACACTAATTATTTGGATGATCTATGAGGGTTTTAATAAAGTATTAGAAATTCGTAGAAAGAATTAAGTTTAAGCTTAGGTTTTCTGATGACAAAACAGTTAGAATTATTTAATAAATCTAAAAAACAATGGGAAGATGATTTTAATTCATCTCCTTCAAGAGAATATAGTTTTGATACAATTAGCGGGGAGCCTGTTGATCCTCTTTATATTCCACAAAGTCCAAATGATGATTTTTTGGATAAATTAGGCTTCCCAGGTCAATTTCCCTATACTAGAGGAGTTCATGCAAATATGTATAGGGGAAAGTTATGGACTAAAAGACAATTTTCGGGGTTTGGCACACCTGAAGAAACCAATACTCGGTATCATTCGTTATTAGAAAAAGGACTTACAGGTTTATCAGTAGCTTATGATATGCCAACCCTTATGGGTTATGACCCTGACCATCCATTCTCTGAAGGAGAAGTTGGAAAATGTGGAGTTTCAGTTGCGTCAATCAAAGATATGGAAAAATTGTTTAAGGATATTGATTTAGGAAAAATATCTGTTTCACAAACAATTAATGGACCAGCAGTAATTTTATTAGCTTTTTATATTGCTGTTGCTGAGAATCAAAAAGTACCATTAAAAAAGTTAACTGGTACTTTGCAAAATGATATTTTAAAAGAATTTATTGCCCAAAAAGAATGGATTTTTCCTCCCGAACCATCAATGCGAGTGATTACAGACATGATGAAATTTTGCACAAAGAACTTGCCGAAATATAATACAATCTCTATTTCTGGATATCATATTAGGGAAGCAGGTTCAACAGCTGCTCAAGAATTAGCCTTTACATTAGCAAATGGATTTACTTACGTAGAATATGCCATGAAAGCGGGTATAGATATAGATGATTTTGCACCTCGACTTTCATATTTTTTTAATTCACATATGGATTTCTTTGAAGAAATAGCTAAATATCGAGCAGCTCGGAGAATTTGGGCACTCCGAATGAAAAATAAATATGGTGCAAAAGACCCACGATCATTAAAGTTAAGGTTTCATGCCCAAACAGCTGGTTGTTCACTTACGGCACAACAACCTGAGAACAATATAGCTAGAACAGGGTTTCAGGCATTAGCGGCAGTTCTCGGTGGGACTCAATCACTTCATACAAATTCCATGGATGAAACTTTAGCTTTACCATCAGAAAAGGCAGCTGAAATTGCACTTAGGACACAACAATTAATTGCTTTTGAAACTGGTGTCGCAAATGTTACTGATCCATTGGGTGGTTCATGGTATGTTGAGGAACTAACCAACCAAATTGAAGCTAAAGCAGAAAAATATTTTCAAGAAATAGAAGATTTAGGAGGTGTGATTCCTGCAATTGAAAAAGGATATTTCCAACGAGAGATTGCTCAAGCTGCCTCAGATTATCAGCAAAAAATTGATAAAAAAGAGTTTATACATGTAGGTGTTAATGATTTTGTTCAAGAAAATGAAGAAATTGAAATTCCAATATTAGAGATTAGCAGCGATGTTGAAAAGTTACAAAAAGATTCCTTAACTCAATTAAGATCTGATAGAGATGATAATGCTGTTCAATTAGCTTTGAAGACAATAAGTAAAGAATGTAAAATTGGTGACAATTTTATGCTTCCTATTATTGATGCATCAAAAAAATTAGCGACTATGGGCGAGATAGTTGTTGCAATGAAAAAAGAATTTGGTGAGTGGCAGGAAACTGCAGTTTTTTAATTAATTAACTTCGAGATAAAATGAAAAACAATAAATTTACTTTATTAATTCTTGGTGTTGTTGCTGTTACTGGATTTTGGATTAGTTGGGTATCTCTAAACCCCTCTGATGAGAAAGCAATGGCAACATTTGTTTCAGTAAATGAATTATTAAACAATAAGATGAATAAACGAATTAAACTAGGCGGT
This sequence comes from Fidelibacterota bacterium, assembly GCA_036163755.1. GTDB lineage: Bacteria > Fidelibacterota > Marinisomatia > Marinisomatales > TCS55. The sequence goes on along the minus strand of JAYZKF010000007.1, from coordinate 3,047 downwards.
TTAGTAAAAGATGGGTCTATCGTGATTTCAGAGACGAATCAATTAGAATGTAATTTTATTCTAAAAGAAGGTTCTTCTGAATTATATGTTAAATATGGTAGAACAAGACCAGATCTTTTTAAGGATGGTGCAGAAGTCATTGTTGCTGGGCAATATAGCAATGGTGTTTTTTTTGCTGATGAGCTACAAACTAAATGTGCATCTCGTTATGAAGGTGATTTAAGAAATGAGAGTAGTTATAACTTAACCGAAGTTCAACAATGACCCCAATAGCCGGTGGAGTAGCTCTATCCTTAGCTTTTGGATTTGGTCTACTAGCTGTATTAACATTATTAATATATAATAAAAATCAAGATCAGCGATTATTTTTAGTAGGTCAAAGATTATCCCTGGGTGTCTCTTTTTTTATTTTTTTAGCAACGTTTATACTGAGCTATCAGCTAATAATAAGTAACTTTGATATAGATTATGTAGCTAGATATACTAGCATAGAGACTCCAACTATATATAAAATTTCAGCTCTGTGGGCTGGGCAATCGGGTTCTCTATTGTTCTGGCTTTTTATCCTTTCCATTTTTTCTACTATTACAATTCTACAAAACCAACATAAGCATCATGAACTTATGCCTTGGGTGATCATCTCATTAACAGTAACCCAAATTTTCTTTTTAATTTTAACGAATTTTGTGACAAATCCTTTTAAGCCCACTGAAGCAGACTTTATAGTAGCAAATGGTAATGGGCTAAATCCATTACTCCAAAATATAACTATGGCGATTCACCCTCCAACGCTCTATTTGGGATATGTCGGGTTTTCCGTTCCATTTGCATTTGCATTTTCTGCATTAGTTAATCGGGATACAAGTCCATTATGGATTCAAAGTATTCGTCGATGGACATTAGTTGCTTGGTTGTTTCTAAGTATGGGAATTATTTTAGGCGGTTGGTGGGCCTACCAAGAATTAGGATGGGGTGGCTATTGGGCTTGGGACCCTGTAGAGAATGCTAGTTTCATGCCATGGCTAACCGCAACCGCATTTATCCATTCAATAATTATCCAAGAGAAAAAGGATATGTTAAGACTATGGAATATGGTTTTAATTATTCTAACGTTTACTCTATGTATATTTGGTACATTTTTGACTAGATCAGGTGTAATGAGTTCAGTGCATTCATTTACAGAATCATCGCTTGGACCAATTTTCTTATTCTTTGTTTTTTTTATAATGATAGCTTCTTTTGGGATCATGTACACGAGATTAGATGATCTAAAATCTCCGAGAAAAATCGAATCTTTTACTTCACGAGAAAGCGGATTTCTATTTAATAATATGATTTTTGTTGTTTTATGTTTTGCGGTTTTTTGGGGTACTTTATTTCCAGTAATCTCTGAAGCAGTTAGGGGAACTAAAATAACTGTGGGTCCACCTTTTTTTAATCAAATAAATGCCCCAATAGGACTAGTTTTATTAGCACTTACTGGAATTGGTCCACTTCTTGCTTGGCGTAGAACTGGTTCAAAAAACCTGATTAGAAATTTTACTTTTCCTTTAGTTATGGGAGCTATTGCAGTTATTTTATTTTTGCTTGTTGGGTATAAAGGGTATGTTGTGATTTCATTCAGCTTATGTGTATTTGTAACCTCAGCAATAATGACGGAATTTTACCGGGCTATACGTGCAAGGAAAAATAAGTTTAATGAAACATTACATATATCTCTAATAAAAATAGTTAGTAAAAATCGTTCACGATATGGTGGTTATATAGTTCATTTGGGTATAGTTCTAATGTTTGTTGGTTTTACTGGCCACGCATTTGATAGAGAAAAAGAATTTAGTTTGCAAGTGGGTCAAGTTGATCATGTTGCTGGATACGAATTTGAACTATTAAATGTCACAGAGTCTGAACGTCCAAATCATTATGCATGGATAAGTGAACTTAAGGTAACAGATTACCAAGGTAGATTTATAACAAACCTTTATCCAGAGAAAAGAGTCTATTTCCATAGGAACCCTGACATTAATCGACGACGGCCTCATAGTGAACTTGATATCTATTCAACACTTAATAAGGATATATATTCTATTTTTTCTTCAATAGATAATGAAAATAAAATTGCATTTCTTAAAATTATGATAAATCCTTTAGTGCGGTGGGTTTGGATTGGTGGATATATTTTGGTTTTTGGAACTTTAATTGCTCTTTGGCCAAGGAAAGAAAAATAATGGAAATATTAAGAGATTATGGCCTGATTTTTATTTCTTTTGTTTTATCAATGATATACGCTATTGAACCATTATTTATGTCAAAATTGGTAAATATTAATAAAAGCGATGATCAAAAATCTCTAAAAAGAAAAAAAGTAATGATATATCGCCAAATTAAAGAGCTAGAAATGGAACATGATATCGGAAATATAAATGATAAAGATTTTACTGAAATGAGAGATGAACTTAAAAAGGAAGTTTCAGAATTAATTTCCCAAATAAAGTCAGAGTAGTGCTCAGAGTAAATAATATTTCCAAATCATTTAATCGTAAAAAGGTATTAGTTGATATTTCATTTTCGCAAAGAGATGGTGAGTCTATTGCATTTATGGGTAAAAATGGTACTGGTAAATCTACATTGTTTAGGATTATCGCTGGATTAATGACATATGACTTAGGATCAATTACCTTTAAAGAAAATGACTTAAATAAAGTCGCCTTCCATAGAAATAAATTATTTTATTTAGGTCATGCTCCAGGAATGTATCATGCTTTGTCCTCGATAGAAAATTTAAATTTTGCCCTTAAGCTAAGAAACATATATCTAGATCAAAAAGAAATCCTTAAAGCACTAGATGATTATGGATTAATTAAAGCGATTAAAGATCCGATTGGTTTTTATTCAGCAGGTATGCTTCAAAGATTAAAAATTGTATGTGCTAAACTAATTAAATGGGATTTAATTTTAATCGATGAACCATTTTCTAGTTTAGACAATGATGGTATAGATATGGTTCAAAAAGAGATTTTAGAATGGAAGAAAAAAAATAAGACTATTGC
>JAYZKF010000006.1:0-15630 GCA_036163755.1 Fidelibacterota bacterium | reverse complement strand
TTCCTACTCTTGGATCACTAATAACATTTACTACTTGAGTTACTGATTTTTCACCATGTGATAACCGAATAGTGTACTCTCCAGGCAATACAGGAGCACCACTAGGTTCACGAGCATCAGGTTTTGTAGGCTTAGGGGAATTTGGTCTTCGGACACCTTTACGTCTTAAGCTCCAAAAAATTCTATTCAATCCTGGCTCAACATCATATTTTACAGTTCTGATGATATTTTCATCTGAATCAAGAACTTCCATTTTGACTTTTTCCTTTTTATCTCCCTTAGTCGCATTTTTCCCTTTATCACTATCGATATTTTTCTTTTTCTCTTTTTTGCCACTAGCAGGATTAAATACAAAACTTAACATTGCTCCAGTTTTTCTGTTCTCACCAGAAAAAATTGCATTTGCCTCAAAGCGTGTTCCAGCCGCTTGTCGATTTATAGATAAAACAGCAACTGGAGGTTCAAAAAAGTGAAGTCTTTTATCTAATAAATTATTTTTAGAACTTGCCAATTCTCTAAGTGGTCTTATATCATCTAAGATATAAGCAGCGCGTCCAAAAGTGCCAATTACTAAGTCGTGTTCTCTGGGATGAATTTTTAAGTCCATTGTAGAAACCGTTGGGAATCCATTTGTCCATTTTGTCCATGTTTTTGCCCCATCTAGAGAGACATATAATCCAAATTCTGTACCTAAAAACTGTAGATTTGGTTCAATGGGATCTTGAACATAGCTCAGTGCATAACCCCATACATCTTCCTCAGTAGCGATCGCTTTCCATGAATTGCCATAGTTATCTGTTTTGAAAACATATGGTTTCCAGTCATTGCGTCGATAATTATTTATTATTACGACTGCTTCAGCTGTATTATAACTTGAAGCTACTATTTGTGGAATCCAACTACCCTTAGGAACACCATAGATTTTTTTTGATACATTATTCCATGTTTTTCCTCGATCTTTAGTGAGTTGAAGATTTCCATCATCTGTACCAACCCAAATAACATTTTTATCGAGTGGACTTGGTTCAATTGATAAAATTGTAGTGAAATTTTCTGCACCCGTTGCATCAAAAGTTAATCCACCGCTTTTATGTTGCTCCTGTTTAGCTTTGTCATTAGTTGTAAGATCTGGTGAAATAATTTCCCAGTTATTTCCTTGATCTGTGCTGTAATGAACAAACTGGCTACCGTAATAGATAGCATCTTCATTGAATGGATCTTGAGCGATAGCCGCATTCCAATTAAATCTCAGATACTTTCCATCAGGATGAACGGGTTTTATTAATTGTGTATGACCAGTCGCTAAATCGTATCTTCCAACATTACCTTGTTGACTCATTGCATATCCGTATCGCGAATTTGCTGGATGTGGTACAACATCAAAACCATCACCAAAAAATAATTCTTCCCAGTAAGAATTTCGTATTCCCCCTGCGCGCCAAACATATGCTGGGCCCCTCCAAGATCCATTATCCTGCATTCCTCCATAAACATTATATGGCCAATCCATATCATAATTTATATGATAGAATTGAGCCACAGGTAAGTTTTCAACAAACCGCCATGTTTTACCACGATCAAGAGAAATATTTAAGCCACCATCATTACCTTCAATAATAAAGTTTGGATTAGTTGGATGTCCCCAAAATGCATGATGATCTGGATGCACTCCATTGGCACCATACGCTGTCATAAGAGATTGAAATGTTTTTCCCCCATCATCAGAAACAGTTACATAAGTATGTAAATTATATATTCGATTTTCATTTATTGGATCAACATATATCTCAGCATAATAAAATGGTCGATTACCAATATTTTTATCTGAAACCTTTTTCCATTTAAATCCGCCATCTTCTGACTTATATAAGGCATTCTTCTTTGACTCGATAAGAGCATAAATAATTTTTGGATTACTCCGTGCAATCGCAAGTCCCATTCGACCAAGATCTCCTTTGGGAAGTCCTTCTTTATCTGATAATTTTTTCCATTTATTTCCTCCATCAAATGTTATATATAATCCTGAACTAGGGCCTCCAGATTTAAAGAACCATGGCCATCTTCTAAATTGCCACATATTTGCAATGAGCTTATTAGGGTTTTGTGGATCCATCACTAGCTCTCCTATACCAGTGCTTTCATCAATATATAGAATATTTTTCCATGTTTCACCACCATCTGTAGTTTTATAAATACCACGATTTTCGCTATCTCCCCAAGCTGAACCTTGGGCACCTATATATACAATATCAGGATTTTTTGGATTAATAAGTACTCTATGAATATTTCTAGTTTCCCCTAGCCCTTTATATTCCCAAGTTTTACCTCCATCGATACTTTTATATACACCATAACCAGCAGATTGACTATTTCTAGGATTACCTTCTCCTGAACCTACCCAAATAACATCTGAATTAGTTGGATCAACTGCGACATCACCAATCGAAGCTGATTTTTGATTATCAAAAATAGGTTCCCACTTAACTCCACCGCTTTCAGATTTCCATAATCCTCCTGAAGCAGTACCTACATACATTACATCCGTATTTGATAGAACAACATCAATAGCTGTTACACGACCACTCATTCCACCAGGCCCAATAGCTCTTGCCTTCATAGCTTTTAATTTTTTCATATCTAGTCCATCTGCAAAGACTATCGATGAAATAAATGTTAATATATATAGTATTTTAAGTTTCATTTTTTTCCTCAATTACTTAGGATATTATTCATAGAATTTTCATAAGTACAGCCAAATTCAGACCCAATTGGCGAACCTGGTGGGGCTGAAGGTACTTTAATCACTTCAAAATCTCCTGGATCATCAATGAAAGATTGAATTCGCTTATGAAGCATTTTATAGTGATTTCGATCTCGTTTGGAATTTGTACTTTCTGCAAGTGCATCTACTTGTCTTTTTGCATTTTTTAATTCATCTATCCGCGAACTTTCTTTGTAATTCGTTGGTATACCACCTAGTAGTTTAAATTGATAATTAAGCGTTTCAATATTAGATAGTATAACAGTTTGCGCTGCTGGAGAAGTTTTCTTATTCAATGCAAGGCTTAATAAATGATCAAGAATCACAAAATCAACATTTCGCTTTACCTCACCCCCTAGTCCTTTAGGAGCCGAACGTAATAGGGTACCATCTGTAATTCTTTTCATAATTTTTTCAAATCCAGGTTGTTTTGAATCTCTAGCGTGATATTCAATCAAACGTGTTGCTCTTTCTGGGTGTAATAAAACTCTACAAGTCAAGTGTGCAGCAGTTTCTGCTAAACTTACTCCATCAAATGTTACACCTGTTCTATTATTAAATGATTCTCTAGTTCTATCTCTACCAGAAGCTCTGGGCGGAATTAACTTTAATAAATCTTCTCTTAAAACAAGTGAGCTTGGTTGCAATGTATTTATTAACCCATCTAGCGCTTCAATTTGAAAATTTGGATCGATAAACTCAGTAATAAGTTGTCCATCTCCTCTTAATGCATATGTAAAATTTAATCCACCAATAACCTTGGCAACGGCTTCAATTTGATATCGATGCAAAAAGTAAATAGGTACTAATACATCCTCAAGGTCACTGTAAGGTTGACCCACGCGAATATTATTTTCACCAAAATTATTTAGAGCAACTTTTCTAACTTCCATTAGATTAGATAATTCAGACACAGGATCTTCGCCATTATCCCAAAGGTGTGCTTTTGGATGTGCAGATCCAAGTGGTCTAGCATCTTTATCAGTAATAAAAATCAGGTTTCTTTTTATTCCATCTTGAATAATATCTTCTAGGGCTGAATCTTCATCTATATCATCAGGAAAATCTTGATAACCATAAGCAATAGTGATTTTATCCCATTCACCAATACCCACATCGTACGCATATCTCCATTCAATATCACCATTTCGGTTTAATGATACTGTTGGATGAGGATAATCCATTACAGATTCTCGCCCATCAGAACTTGAGATAAAATTATGTTGCAATCCGATTGTATGGCCTATTTCATGAGCCACTAATTGTCTTACCCTAGCCAATGCTAATTCTTTCATATAACCGGGGACTCTTTTACTATTTTTATAAGGAGCTAGTAAACCAGTTGCTATTAAATAGTCTTGTCTGAGTCTAAGTGAGCCAAGTGAGACATTGCCCTTTATAATCTCACCAGTCCTTGGGTCAGTAACAGAGCTACCATATGACCAACCTCTTGTAGCGCGATGGACCCAATGTATCATATTATACCTTACATCCATTGGATGGGCGTCTTTAGGTAAAATCTTAACTTGGAATGCATTCTTATATCCTGCTGCTGAATAGGCTTGATTCCACCAATTCCCACTTTCTAGCATTGCAGTTCTGACAGGTTCTGGAACCCCAGGATCAATATAATAAATAATTGGTTCTTTAGCTTCACTCTCTCGCGCTCTAGGGTTCTTTTTTTCAAGTCTGTGTCTTGTTATATACCGTTTATAAATAGATTCATCAAGAGGTACTGCATAATCCTGGTAAGACAATGCATAATATCCGGCTCTTGGATCATGCTTTCTTATTTTATAATTATTATCAGGAAGCTTAACAAATGAGTGATGCATACGAACGGTTATTGAAGTTGGAGTAGGCGTAACCTGGCGAATATATCCACCAGGATTAGAACCTGTAAAGGTTATTAAAGCTTCAATCTCAGTGTTATTTGGAAAATTAAGAGTAGCAGGAAGGTAGATAGCCGATCGGCTTTTATCTAATTTATAATTTCCCATTTTTCTACCTTTAAGGCGCGTAACTACTTGATGAGCATCCTGCAAGAAGAAATCAGTGGCATCAACTAGGACTCGATTTTTTTCTTCTGTATCAACTTTAAACCCCCAAAGGGTAGATTTGGCGAATGCATCAGTAACAGATTTTTTTTCATTAGGATCATTAGTATTGGCTCTAAAAGAATAATTTGGTTGGATTAATAATACTTTTGGCCCAACTCTATGGAAATATACAATTCGTTCATTACCTAGTTGGCCCCTATCAAGTCCAACATCATTAGAACCTACTCCTGCTGTCAATGAGTTAACATATAAAAACTCTTGATCAAATTTTGAAATCTCAAGCCAAATTTTTCCAGTGGTACTATCCCAATACATATTAAAGAATCCAGCCATTTTGTCCATAGATTTAGTCTTTTGATCTATGCTTGCACTAAAAACAAAGCTGGATATCACTAAAAATTGGATAATTCTTCTCACGATTTCCTCCTCTTTATGGAAAGTATATAACACCAATTTAATCGTCTAACTATAAATGAAACAGAAAAAAGTGTCCTATTAACTTCACCTTCGAAATTATTGTCATTAGATTAAACTCACAATAATCATGAAAAAATATTTAATTCTAATTTTTCTAGTTTTTGGCTGTGATTCCAAAACAAAATTGAAAAAAGTCAAAGTTCCTATTGGGTATGAAGAAATGACAATGATTTGGGTTCCAGGTGGTTCATTTATGATGGGTAGTAATGATAAAATGGCGAGGAATGATGAGAAACCAAAACATAAAGTCCAACTAGATGGATTTTGGATTTCTGAAACACCAGTTACCAATAATCAATTTGCTGCATTTGTTAATGTAACAAACTATAAAACGACTGCGGAGACTCCTCCATCATTAGAAGATATTATGTCACAATTGCCAAAAGATACGCCACCTCCTCCAAAGGAATTATTAGTTGCTGGATCATTGACGTTTGTTCAAAGTGACCAGCCTGCTAACCCTACTTCTAGTATTGATTGGTGGCAATGGTCTCCTCAGATTAGTTGGAAAAACCCCAGAGGGAAGGATTCCTCAATAGATAATTTAGGAAATCATCCCGTAGTTCACGTTTCATGGTATGATGCACAGGAGTTTTCATTTTGGTTAAATATGGAATTGCCAACAGAAGCTCAATGGGAATATGCTGCAAAATTAGGTGGCATATCAAATCGTCGGGAGATGAATATTTGGCAAGGAATTTTTCCAATTAGTAATAATCGAGATGATGGATTTGTAAAAACAAATCCTGTCAAATATTATAAACCAAATAATATTGGGTTGTATGATATGGCAGGAAATGTATGGGAATGGGTCAGAGATTGGTACCGACCGAATACATATTCAATTCAGGATCAAAGAAAAAATCCTCTTGGTCCCAATTCAAGTTATGATCCATTCGAGCCTACGGTTCCAAAACGCGTGACTAGAGGAGGATCTTTTTTATGCAATGATCAATACTGCGCGGGTTATCGGCCTACAGCTAGAATGAAAACAAGCCCTGATACAAGCTTAGAGCATACTGGGTTTCGATGTATTATGACTGAACAGCAAATGAATAAATATTTGAAAAAGAATTAATTATTCTTCCCAGGCTGGACAAAGAAAATCCTTATAGTCACATTTTTCACAGTTATAATCAGATTTATTAGTTTTAAAAGTTCCTGATCTAATCCCATCTGCGACTAGATGAATATTTTTTCTATGTTCATCTAAATCAGTTTCAGAAAATTCATGTGATGAAATAGGGTCGTCACTAAATCTTAAATAATGAAGTATTGCCTTTCCAGGTTTCCCCTTAATATCAGGTATTGCATTATTAATTATTGCTTCTGTATATAGTGCCATCTGCATATTTTTAGCTGCTTTTTCTTTTTTACGACTTGTTTTATAATCAACAATATTTAATTTGTCTTCAACTTTATCAATACGATCGATTTTTCCCGAAATACTTACATTGATATCATTCATTGTATATGAGAAATAATTTTCTACTCCAACAACATCCGGTTGATTTTTGCTAATATAATTGAAATAATCACATAAGATCTCTTCACCTTGTTTTTTAAATTCATCTGCCCGCAGACGGTATTCAAAAGAATTTTCGCGCCAATGTTTTTCTAATAAATCTAATAGAATATCTTTAGTTTGTTTTTCCTTTGATAGACTATGATACTCTTCTAATATGGAATGAATAATTGATCCAAATTCTGAAGTAGCACGAGTTCTTTGTTCAGGGACTTTATCAATATATTTTAATCTATATTTATACGAACATCTATTGTAGGTACTAATTTTACTTGAAGAAAGTTTAAGGGTTGTATTAGATAATCCTTGCTCATCAGTTTTCTGTGAATTATTTTTAATTTCATTCTCTTCCATTTGGGTAAGTATAGCACGAGCATTATTAATTTGATTTGCAGCAATCTCACGATTTAGATCAGCTAATAATTGTTGTTGACTTTCATTTAATGAATGTTGTTTTTCCAAATTACTATTCATCTCTTTTATCTCCATGGGTTGAGGATTTATTTCTTCTAATTCTTTAGTGAAAAGCGATTGCTTTTTAGTTGGACCAAATAAATATAATTGCTTTTCAGCTCTTGTAACTCCAACATAGAAAACTCTTCGCTCTTCTTGATAATGGAGTTCTTTAATGTCGTTGTCAGTATTTTGTCCCCAAGCTGTCCATGATGTTGGGAGACGGTCAAGAAACTTTGGACGTATCATATTTATTGGGAAACTACCGCTATAAAGAAATGGCATAATTAATATTGGAAATTGCAAACCCTTACTTTGATGTATAGACATGACTTGAACAGCTAGATTTTTATTGCTGATCTCAGGCTGAGCTGCATTTTGGTTCTTATCTAAAGCAATAACCTCCATAAATCTTATCCATTTATTTAATTTTCCATTAGGGTTTTTATTTACAAATTTTTCTGCAAGATCTAAAATTTTACCGGTATTAGCTAAATTTAATCGATGAGTGTGTTGGTACTTTTTACGTAGACTTTTTAATAGGGTTGAATATTTTAATACTTTAAGGATTTCCCAGACCATCTCGTCAGCTTTGATTGTTTTATCATGAGCTTTTTGAAGTATTGAAAGGGATTCGATTACAAAAGAAATATCTTTTGATTTAGATTTTATTTTTTCTAGATGACTAAGTTTTTCATCTATAGAAGTTCTTTCAAGTGATTTAAAGAACTTTTTTGTCCATTTTCCCCCGCACTGTTGTAAAAGAATTCTATACAATCCAATATCAGCTTTATGATCTTTAACAATTAAATGTCCCCATGATAACACATCTTTAACTATAGGTACGTCAAAGAACTTTTCAATATGTATATCAACAGGAATTGCAGCTTTCTGCATTGATTCAGAAACAGCTATTACATTTCCCCATCCTCGACAAATAACAGCTATATCACCATATAATGCATCACCATCATTGATTAGGTTATGTATTAAAGTAGGTAATTTTTCCAAAGTTTCTTGTTTGTTTGACTGGATCCATAATGGTTTTGGTCCGGTCTTTAAATCTGTGTCAGGACATTTCAATACTTTTGGAGTTCTGTTTGGGTTATGGCTAATAGTGGCATTGGCAAGATCGAGAATTTGTTGAGTTGAACGCCTGTTCTCTGATAGTGTGATTTCAGAATAATTGGCATGAGACTTATATCGGTTTCTGAAGTCTGAAATATTATAATAATTTGCACCACGAAATGAGTATATACACTGATCTTCATCACCAACAACTGTTATACTAGGTTTTTCACTCATAATAAAATTTATAATTTTATTTAGTGCGTAGTTATTATCCTGATATTCATCAATAAAGATATGTTGATATTCGTTTCTTACCTCTTTCAAAACTGACTTGTCAAATTTGAGTAATTCGTAACATCCTAATATCATATCGCCGAAATCTAAGGCATTATTATCAGACTTTATTTTTTTATAAAATGAATAAGCATTCACTAAATCTTGTAATTGAAAAGCAATATCATCCAATTCTGCATTTTCAAGATTAATGCCTGGAAAATTAAGATCGGTCCATTGTTTAGAGAGTTCAAAATTCTTCATTTTTTTTTCAAGTTCATTTAAAGAAAGTAACTCATCACTTACATGACCGAAAAAAGGGAGAAAAGAATTCCGAATCGTATTTATTGGGTTTTCAAGGAATGTTCTAGATTGAATAAAACTCATGTCATCAAAATGGTTTGTAAGATAATATAGAGCATCGCTTTCATCCCAAAGGACATCATTTAATCGATTTTCAGATCCATACCGCCTCATGATTGAATGACAGAAGCTGTGGAAAGTACCTGCAAAAATAGAATCTGCCTGATCTCCAATAATTAATTTTAAAGTTTTCTGAGCCTCAGCAGTGGCTTTTTCAGTAAATGTAAGTAATAGGGCATTCTTTGATTCTATAGAACCAGATATAATAAGATTGCGCATCCTATGAAGAAGAGTTGATGTTTTTCCTGTTCCAGCTCCAGCAATGATCATTAAAGGTGAAGGAGAATGATTAATCGCCTCATTTTGATTTGGACTTGCTTTGAAGTTTCCATAGGAATATGGCATTGTAGAAGTTAGTGAAATACTTATTTGATAAAAAATATTTCGTCGTATATAAAAGATTATTTCTTAATTTTTTTAACCTTTATAGAAAATAATTATCTAATTAGGAAAATGAATAAATCAATAAAACTGAAAATAAGGATACAAATAATGAAAAAATTAATCTTGCCAATCTCAATTTTATTACTGTTTGCAGTGGGTTGCGATAATCCAATGTTAGATAATCGAGTTGAATTAGATAATTCAGAATTACAAGATTTTTCCTCTGAATTAGCTTCGGATTTGGGGCTAAGTAAAACATCTGCCAGTGCAGTTAATGATGTTTTAAATCGACATGGGCGTGGAGGAAAACATAAGGAGCCAGGATTTTTATGGAAAGTGGCTGGCGAACTTGCTGATAAACTCTCTGATGAAGAAAAAGCCCGTCTTTTTGAAAAAATGGAAGAAAAAGAAATTCCATTATTTGGTACACCTAAAATCAAAAAAGGTAAAAAAAGTAAAGATCCCTTTAGTGTTATTAAAAAAGTATTAACGGATGATCAAAAAGTAACCTTTAAAGCTATTAAGATCGCATATAAAGAAAAATTCAAAGTAATTAATGAGCAAGTTAAAGATGGTACCCTTTCCAAAGAAGATGCTAAAGCTCAAAAGAATGCTTTAAAAGAGGCATTTAAAGCTGAGATCGATGCACTCCTAACTGATGAGCAAAAAGCTCAACTTGAGCAAAACAAAGCTGATCGTAAAGAGAAACGAAAGGCTTATAAAGATTCAACTAAAGCTGTAAAAATAGCTGTGCTTGGGATGACGCAAGATCAAGTATCCGCATTTGATGCTGCAAATCAAGAAGCAAGAGATGCAGCCAAAGCTCTATTTGAAAAATCAAAAAATGGTGATATTGACAAAGATACACTGAGAGAAGGATTGAAAAATATTTTTGCGGCAAAAAATGAAAAAATGGCAGGTATTTTTGATGATAGTCAATTAGAGATAATTAAGATTCATAAAGCTCTTTCATTGAGAAAGAAAAAACACAAAAGTAAAAAAGGTAAAAAAGGAAAGGGCGGAAGTAAGGCCAAAAAAGGTTAACGTTAAAGAATAACCGTTAAATCAAAATTAAAAAGGGTCGAACTTCATAATTAGTTCGACCCTTTTTAATTATATTACTTTCTATTTAACTTATACTTCGTCTTCGTGTCTAAGTATATTGAAGATGAGTTTTTTTTGAAAATATAGGAACTACTATGAAAAAATTATCATTATTTCTTTTATTAGTGCTTTTTGCGGCAATTGGTTGTGAAAAATTAATGAAAGAGGATATCTTTGTTGAAGATCCTGAACTTCAGGCTTTATCTGATGGCTTAGATGCTGATATTGGCTTAAGCAAAAGTAGTATTAATGCTTTTAACGATGCTCTTAATCGACATGGAAAAAATGGCAAACATCGCCGTGACCCTGGATTTTTATGGAAAGTGGCTGCAGAATTACAGGCTGAGCTTTCTGACGATGAAAAACAGAGACTTTTTGGATGGATGGATGATCAATTAGTTCCTTATTTATATGGTGCAAATATGGATAAGCGAGGCGGCCATACCCCTGGAGGTCCTGATCGCGGTGGAATCGATATAAAAATGTTACATACTGTATTAGATGATGCCCAAAAAGAGACTCTTCGAACCATATTAGATTCATATAGGACCCAAATGTCAGCAGTTATGAATAAAGTTAAGGATGGAACATTAGATAGAGCTGCAGCCAAAGCTGAATTAGAAGCGTTAGAAACAGCTATGCATGCAGAAATTGACGCATTGCTAACTGATGATCAGAAAGCTGCGATTGATGCTAAGCTTGCAGAAATGCAACAAAAAATGGATGCTATGAGGCAAGCAGCTCATGATGCCATGGTAGGTGCTTTAGAAATGACTTCAGAGGAGGAAGCTGCTTTAGAAACCATTAATAAAGAATCTGCTGAAGCACAAAAAGCGCTAATGGAAAAAGCAAAAGCTGAAGAGATGAATAGGGAAGACCTTAAAGAAGCCCTAACACAATTGATTGCTGATCGAAACAGTAAAATTGAAACGCTGTTTAATGATAAACAGGTCGAAATAATTAAAATTTATACTGCATTGGGTATGCAGTATTCAAAGCATTGCGATAAAAAAGGAGATGATAAAGGCAATCGTGGTGACGGTGGTGGTAAAAGATAATATAGCTTCATAGTTAATTTTGAATTAAGGCTATTTCAATTATTTGAGATAGCCTTTTTTTTTATATGAACATTTTAACTTTTTAATCGTTTTATTGTCTAATAGGTATATGCATGAAGACAGACGAAGAACTTATAAAAGAATTTCAAGATGGCAGCGAGGAAGCTTTCAATGATTTGGTTAAACGTCATATCAATGAAACCTATGGTTTTTTTATTAAGTTTACTGCAGATCCAGTTGAGGCAGAGGATTTAGCACAAGATGTCTTTATTAAAATGTATAAGGCTCTTAAAAAATTTAGATTTCAATCAAAGTTTAAAACATATCTTTATAGAGCAAATATGAATATGTCGAATACTTATCTTAAAAGAAGTAAATGGCGCAATTTACTCCACTTGGACCAAGCTCCTGAGCCAATCCATTTTGATACTGCAAATGAAGATCAATGGAGACGTGATGAATTATGGGATGCGGTGTCAAAACTACCAACTAGGCAAAGAATTGTTGTAACTATGCGTATTGCAGAAGAAAAGCCATATAAAGAAATTGCAGAACTTATGGGAATAAGTGAAAATTCAGCTAAAGTGAATTACCATCATGCTGTAAATACTCTGAAAGATCAATTAGAGAATTGAATTATGAATATTGAAAAAGAATTTAAAAATCTTATCCAGTCTCAAGTCCAAACTTTGGATGAGGATAGTTTTATTAATAAGTTGCATCTCGAACGTAAGAAGCGATATGCAAAAAAAATTGGTTTTATGAATGGAGTGTCAGCAGCTGCATTTTTAGCTATTTTTGGATTTGCATCGATGAGTCAATTAACTGATGATTTTACTGTTTATGCTTCGAATGATTTGCAAGCATTAGAAGTAATGGATGAAGAAACAGAGGCCTATGTTTATGATCTCGCATATTATTTAGTTGATACAAGTGATGATATCTGGGAAACAATGATATTTTTGGATGAAATCCAATTTGAACCTATAATTGCTATGAATAATAGAGGTGTAGAATGAAAAGAAATGTTATCCTTTCAATTGTTTTAATGACCACAGGATTATTATTGGCTCAACCTGGCATGCCAAAAGGTCCAGGTGGCCAATATGGTGAAAGAATGGAAATGATGATGGTCTGGAAATTGACCGATCATTTGGGGCTTTCACAAAAACAGGCAGAAAAGTTTTTTCCTGTCATGCGCGAGCATCAGAAAGAATTGATGAAAATTCGTAAAGAGGAAATGGAGTTATTTGATCCTACTTTTGCCAAGGTGAAAAAAGGTGAAAAAGTCTCTAAATCTGATGTTAATAAGTTATTAGGAAATATTAAATCCTTTGAAGAGAAAAAGACTAAAGACAGAATAGATTTTATTAAAAAATCAGGTGATATCTTAGATCCAACTCAGCAAGTAAAACTTTTGATGTTTGAGCCGACTGTAAAGCAACAAATGCAAAGACGAATGAAAGAAAGTTATAGACCTCCAATGCGCGGTGGGAAACAAAAAGGCAAACGTCGTTTTTAATTTATAGTAATTATAAAAAACCCCCAATTTATTGGGGGTTTTTTGTTTTAGTTAGGTGCTAATTTATATAACCTTATCCAAAGTATTTAATGTCAAAAATATACAATTTTAGCGCTGGCCCAGCAATGTTGCACTCTTCAGTTCTAGAAGCAGTTTCTAAAGCTTCTAAAGATTACGAAGGTTATGGGCTAAGTCTGATGGAAATGAGCCACCGTTCAAAACCAGTTAAAGATATGGTATCAGAAACAGAATCTTTGGCTCGAGAATTATTAAACGTTCCAGATAATTACCATATTTTATTTTTACAAGGTGGAGCATCTCTTCAATTTGCAATGGTACCACTTAATTTGTTAGACATGACTATGACGGCTGATTATACGGATACAGGATCATGGTCAGCAAAAGCAATTAAAGAAGCTCGATTATATGGTAATGTCAATATAGTTTGTTCATCTAAGGATTCAGTTTATAACCATATCCCAAAACAACTAAACCAAAGTGATGATGCAGTCTATCTTCATATAACTAGCAATAATACTATTTATGGAACTCAGTGGCATGAATTTCCAAAACTAATTAATGATGGATACTTAGTTGCAGATATGTCGTCTGATATTTTTAGCAGATCAATTGATATATCTCAATTTGGTTTGATATATGCTGGAGCCCAAAAAAATATAGGTCCAGCTGGAGTTACAATGGTAATTGTTCGTGATGAAATATTAGATAAAGTTAGCAGAGAAATACCGACCATGATGAAATATAGAACTCATATTGATAAGGGGTCGATGTTTAACACACCTCCAGTTATATCTATTTTTGCAGTTAATCGGACTTTATTTTGGTTAAAAAGTGTTGGAGGGATTGATTTCATTGAGAAAAAAAATAAATTGAAGGCTAAAAAACTTTATGATGAAATAGATAATAATGAATTATTTAGTAGCCCTATCAATGTTGAAGATCGATCAATGATGAATATACCTTTTGTTTTCACTCAGAAAGGAAAAGATGAATCAAGTTTTTTATCTTTTTGTAAAGATCGAGGATTAGAGACCTTAAAAGGTCACCGTTCAGTTGGAGGCTTTAGAGCATCAATATATAATGCAATGCCAGACGAAGGGGTAGATGCGTTAATTCAGGCCATGAAAGAATACGATCCTAACTAATTGATTTTACTCCTCCCAGATAGTGCCTTTCTTTCGTAGCTTATTTATCTTTGGTGCAATTATAAAAGTACAGTATGGCGCATTCGGATTATTTTCAAAATAGTCTTGGTGATATCCTTCAGCTACATAAAATTTATCTAATTCTTTTACCTCTGTAGTAATTGGATCATCAAATAGTTTTTCAGCTTTTTTAATTGATTTTTGTACGGCAAGTTTTTGATTTTTCCCTTGGTAGTAAATTGCAGAACGATATTGCGTTCCACGATCATTCCCCTGTCGATTTAATGTAGTTGGATCATGAGCCTCCCAAAAAATATCTAAAATCTCATCATAGGAAATT
Organism: Fidelibacterota bacterium; assembly: GCA_036163755.1. Taxonomy (GTDB): domain Bacteria; phylum Fidelibacterota; class Marinisomatia; order Marinisomatales; family TCS55. The sequence goes on along the minus strand of JAYZKF010000006.1, from coordinate 1,013 downwards.
TTATCTTTATCGAACATGATTTGACAAACTTCTGCATGACCAGTCCCTCCACTGGTTACTTCTTTGTAGGTAGGATTCTTTTTATGCCCTCCTGCATAGCCTGAAACAACATCGATGACTCCTTCTACCCGTTCAAATACAGCTTCAACACACCAGAAGCAACCACCTCCAACTACTGCATTTTCAATGTTTTTTTCTGACATAACAATACTTCCTTTATTTTGACACATAGCTAATGTCATAAATATCATAGTAATCATTGACATTCTGAGCAATGTGCGCTTCATAAAATAGATATTATAGTTCTTTCAAATCTTTGAATAGTGTGGTGAGCATTTCTTTGGCATCACCGAAAACCATCACAGTGTTTTCAAATCCAAACAGTTCATTTTGAATACCTGCAAATCCAGGGTTCATAGTTCTTTTATTAACAATAACTGTTTTTGATTTATCCACATCTAATATTGGCATTCCATAGATGGGGCTAGAATTATCATGGCGAGCTGCTGGATTAACCACATCATTTGCTCCAAGAACAATAGCAACATCGCAATCTTCAAATTCAGGATTGATGTCACCTAAATCTTTTAATTTATCATAAGGTACATTTGCTTCAGCGAGCAATACATTCATATGGCCAGGCATTCGTCCAGCAACTGGATGTATAGCATAAAGGACGGTTTTACCCATTGATTCTAATTGTTCTGCCACCTCACGTGCCGCATGTTGAGCTTGTGCAACGGCTAATCCATAGCCAGGAACGATAATTACCTTATCTGCAGCATCCAATATGATTGCTGCTTCATCAGTAGTAGAAGATTTTATATTAATTTGTTTTCCTTCTGAACTCGAGCTCTGTTCATCAAGACCCACTGCACCAAAAATCACATTGGCTAAAGAACGGTTCATGCCTTTGCACATAATGTTAGTTAATATGAGACCGGAAGCGCCTACTAGAGCTCCAGAAATAATTAAGCCATTATTCATCAGTACAAAACCTGTCGCAGATGCAG
>JAYZKF010000005.1:0-2939 GCA_036163755.1 Fidelibacterota bacterium | reverse complement strand
TAATAGTTAGCTGAGGACGATCCAAAAAATATTCAACTTCACCTTTTGCAGCAACAGCATCTCCTTTCGAAAATTTCTTGTCAAAATCTTCAATTTTATTCCAAATTTTTGCATGGATTTTCCCAGTGCGATCTCTCAAAACTAAATCGATAAAAAGATCTCCAGATCTGGTATGGCGCAGGTGTTTTTCAACACATAAATAAAAGCCTTGAACGGTTTCACCTTCTTTAAATTTTGAAATGGGAACTATAGGTTTCATTAAGTCTAAATTTAAGGGATAAATTTACAAAAATAATGTTAAAGACCTATGGACATCAAAATTGAAAAAGTAACATACAATAATCCAAAACACCGCAAAATTCTTAAAGTTGTTCTATCAAAATGGTTTATTAATCCCAAAGAATTGAATTGGACGGACCCAAGGATTAACTACCCATTTAATTTTAATAAATGGGTAGAACTCACATATAAAAATCCTAAAGTAAATAGCTTCGTATTAAATAAAAATAAATTGATCGTTGGAATGGGAAATATAATTTTCAATAAACAAACTAAGTATGCACATGCATTACATATTTTTATAGCTCCAGAATGCCGCAACAATGGATTTGCTACAAAAATACTTAAATATTTCGAAACTATAGCAAAAAATGAAAAAATGGAAAAAATTACAGTAAATGTTATGCCAAAAAATCTGCCTGCAATCAAATTATATAAAAAATTGGGGTTTCAAAAAATTAAGTCAAATGAATTTCAATGGATGCAATTCCAAAAATCACTAGTTTGATTTTAGCAATTATCTAATTACGTGTCGCTTCTGCTATTTCTTTAAAATTAATATTTTCATATTCAAAAACATAATTAGATAAGAGTTTTTCTCCATATCGATTAAACCAATCTTGATGGATAGCTAGATCAATTTCTGTAGGAGAAACAATGTTAAATCGAACTGTGTATAATTCATCAATAGAACCTGGGAGAGCAATATTACGAGCATAATGGAAATTATCAATAAGATTTATGTGAGGTTTTAAATCAACAAATGTCTTATACCCTGATTTTTGATTAATTATAGTTGTAGTTAAATAAAGGAACGGTACAAAACCTCCTGGAGGGGTACCTTTAGGAATATTTTTTTTGTCCCAATTAACCCTTGCTTCAATATGAACATGAGTTTGATCTTCATCGAGGTGTATTCCCGTAGGAATAATTTTATCTTTTACTGCACCTTCAAAAATAAATATTATTCCTGGCTCTACCTTTTCTTTACCTATGATTAATTCAGGATTTATTGTTGCAGTATTAACTATGGCAATTAGGAAAGTTAGAATTTTTAATGTCATTTTTCTTATTAATCTTGGATAGAGTTTTAGATAATCTTAATTATCAAAATTATTGGCACTTATCACATAAAACAAATAATTGATGGATATGACGTATCATTTTATAATCAAACTTTTTAACTATTTCATCTTGAATTTTTTCAATATCATCATTAACAAACTCTTCTATTTTCCCGCATTGAACACATATCATATGATCGTGGTGGGCTGCGTCTACTTTATTTTCGTAAAGCGCCTTGCCGTCACCTAATTCTAATTTTCGTACAAGTTTATTTTTAACTAAAACATCAATAGTTCGATATACAGTAGCTCTAGAAGCATTTACACCATTTTTCTTTAATGATAGGTATATTTCTTCAGCGTCGCGGTGATCTTCAGAAGAACATAGTTCATCCCAAATTGATTGTCTTTGCTGGGTATATCGAAGGTTTTCCTTTTTTAAAATTTTTTTTAGTAGATTAGGGTTTGGCTGATTCATAACCTATAAAATTTATTTATTATAATGGCCCATGGAATATAACTAAACTGACCCATTTTCTAATATCAAGATTTATTATTGTTTTAGATTAATTAACCTTTTGGAGAATCTACTTTTTTAAGATTTGCAAATTTCACAACAAGTTTCTTTTTCAATCCATCTTTAAATTCAATTCCAACTCGTTGATTTTCTCCTTGGCCACTGAGAGCTTGTACTTTCCCAATACCAAAAATAGGATGTTCAACATAGTCGCCCACACTAAAATCATCAAAAACCACAACAGTCCTACTAACAGCAGTTTTTGTATGTTTGCCAGGTTTCCCTCCAATTACCTTTCGAGTTAATGCAGATGTAAAAGAAATTTTTTCAAGTTTTTTCTCAGGAACTTCAGTTACGAATCTTGATACCATTCCGTACAATTCATCAGAACCTAATCTTCTCCTATGGTTTGCATACATCAAATAAACTTTTTTCATTGCACGTGTTAAACCAACATAAAAAAGTCGTCGTTCTTCTTCTAATTTATCTTGTAACTCCAATGCACTGTATAGGGGGAATAAACCATCCTCCAATCCCGTCATAAAAACAACAGGAAACTCTAACCCTTTTGCAGCATGAACTGTCATCAATGTTACTCGATTTACTTCGTCATTCCATTGATCTAAGTCAGTTAGCAAAGAAACTTCTTCTAAGAATTCAATTAATCCACACTCAGGTTCTCTTATCATAAATTCATCTATACTTTTTAAAAATTCTAAAACATTATCATGTCTATCTAAATCATCAGGAGCTGAACTCTTACGATAATAATCTATTATTCCCACTTCCTCGATCAAAGCCCGAACAAATTCTCCAGCCTTAAGTTTTGGCAGAAGATCACTATATTTCTTTATTGTATTATAGAATTTTAGAATTGAATCAGATTGTTTCCCCCTAATACCCATTTCCTCAGGAAACTTTAAAACATCTAACATTTCGATTTTTTTCTTTAGTGATTGGATAGAACATTTATCTACAGTTTTTAGACCAATTCCTCTAGGAGGAAAATTAATTACTCTTCTTAATGAAATAGTGTCTTTTGGATTTATAATAATAGATAAGTAGCCAATTAAATCTTT
>JAYZKF010000004.1:0-2720 GCA_036163755.1 Fidelibacterota bacterium | reverse complement strand
ACTGATTGTGGTTTGTAGTTTTTTTAATCAAATCAATTATATAATTTTAATAAGTTAGAAAACAAAAAAATGAAGTTAGAATTACATTGGAAAATCATTATTGGGCTAGTTCTTGGTCTCATGTTTGGGGTAGTAGCCGCTACGCAAGGCTTGGAGGTTTTTGTTATAAAGTGGGTTTCTCCTTTTGGAGATATTTTTCTTAACCTATTGAAACTCATCGCAGTTCCATTAGTCTTATCTTCACTAATCACAGGTGTAGCATCTTTATCTGATACAAAAAAATTATCTCGAATTGGTGGCAAAACTATTACTATTTATGTTGTAACTACAGCAATAGCTGTTACTATCGGCTTAATATCAGTAAATATATTGCAGCCAGGTGACACTGTTCCTGAAGATATGAAAACAAAGCTTCAAGAAACGTATAAATCGGCAGCATCAGGTAGAATGGAAGCGGCAGAAGAAGTGAAAGATCGAAGTATCCTTCAACCTCTAGTTGATATGGTCCCAAGTAATATTTTTAGCTCAGCCTCTAATAATAGAAATATGCTCCAAGTTGTCTTCGTTGCTATTATTGTAGGGATTGCACTTATTCAGATACCAAAAAATAAGGGCAAACCTGTTCTGGATTTTTTTGAAGGAATAAATGAACTTGTAATTAAACTTGTTGATAATATTATGCTTATTGCTCCAATTGGAGTTTTTGCTCTTATAGCAGATACTATAACTTCTGTTGCTGGAGATAACCTAAATAATATATTGGAACTTCTAAGTGCTCTTGGTTATTACATGTTAGCTGTAATCATTGGTTTAGTCCTTCAAATGGCAATTACCTATACATTTGTTTTAAAATCATTTTCAAAGATGAGTTTGAAAACATTTTACCAAGGTATAGCACCAGCCCAATTATTAGCCTTTTCAACAAGTTCAAGTGGAGCAACATTACCTGTTACAATGGAAAGATGTGAAGAAGAATTAGGAGTTTCTGAAGAAGTATCTTCTTTTGTACTGCCTTTGGGGGCAACTATAAATATGGATGGAACCGCATTATATCAAGCCGTTGCTGCAGTTTTTATTGCTCAAACTATAGGAATGGACCTCGCTTTGGGGGCACAATTGACCATTGTTTTTACTGCTGTTTTAGCATCGATTGGTACAGCTGCGGTACCTGGCGCTGGAATAATTATGCTTATAATTATTTTGGAAGCTGTTGGTGTACCTAGCGCAGGAATTGCGCTAATTCTTGGAGTTGATCGTATATTAGATATGATGCGGACTGTAACCAATGTAACGGGTGATGCAACTGTGGCAGTAGCCATACATTCGAGTGAAGGTCAACAGTCCATTTGATTAAATATTTCTTACTTCAGTCATTGAATTTCAGGATCTTCAATAATAATCCTTGAGACCACCTTCTGAAATCAAAAAACAGGCCTTTCTCGTTTAATCGGGATGAAGGACGTTTGCTGAAGTCAGAGACCTCTACCGTGTTTACACGGATCCTGAAATCGTCTCTGAAGTAAGATAGTTGAAACCCCGATTTTTTCGGGGTTTCTTATTTATTAATACTAGATAGAATTTGATTAATTCGCCAGCTTGAGCCCTTAACCTTAAGTTGTACATGATCATTATTATAGTTTCTTTCTAATACATCTACATTTTCTTGGGCTTGAGCTATAGCTTTTGAATCTGAATACGAAAATTTCAGATCTACAACTTCATAGACCTCATCCATAATATTCATTATCTCTTTAGATAGGACATCAATCCTAAGGTGATTAAGTGCAGAAACAAATACGCCTTTTGGAAATTTACGGTTAAGGTATGTTATTTGAGACTTTGCAGCATCATGATCTACTTTATTTAAAACAACCAGCGTTTTATGCCTTTCAGCGCCAAGATCATTTAAAACATCCATAATGATTTCATAATGATCATAGACTTGTTTTGAAGATGCATCCAATACCATCATAATAAGGTCTGAATTAACTACTTCTTTTAAGGTACTTTTGAAACTAGCTACCAAGTGGTGTGGCAATTTTCGAACAAATCCAACTGTATCACTCAACATTATTGAATGGGCATTATCTAACTCTACTAAGCGAGTTGTTGTATCTAAAGTCGCAAATAATTGATCCTGAATAAATACATCTGCCCCAGACATGGCCTTCATCAATGTTGACTTACCTGCATTAGTGTATCCAACCAATGAAACTTTAAACAGGTTGCCACGTCTTTTACTTTGGATTTCTCGCTCTTTATCGATTTTTATTAATTCTTTTTTTAATTTCGAAATACGTGTACGCACAAGCCGCCGATCAACTTCAATCTGAGTTTCTCCAGCTCCTGCTCTAGTCCCTATACCCCCCATTTGACGTTCTAAATGCGTCCATGCTCTTGTGAGACGTGGAAGCATATATTGTAATTGAGCAAGCTCAACTTGGGTTTTCGATTCCTTAGTTTGAGCATGTTGCTTAAAAATTTCTAAAATAAGCGCACTACGATCAATTACTTTCATTTCTTCAGATAGTTTGTTGAAGTTTTTTACATGTGAAGGACTAAGCTCATCGTCAAAAATAATGGTTGAGATATTTTGGTATTTTGCTCTATTAATTATTTCATTTGCCTTGCCTGTACCAATAAAAAAAGATGGATTTATTCTATTTATTTTTTGTACTACAGTATCAATTACTTCCCCGCCAGCCGTTTCTGTTAATAAT
>JAYZKF010000003.1:0-6241 GCA_036163755.1 Fidelibacterota bacterium | reverse complement strand
ACCATCTGGAGACCATCTAATATTTCTATAAAATTGTGATGTTTCAGGTATAACCTTATCTGTCACATCTAATACAATCGTTCCTACTTTTTCATTGGGATATTTTAGCAAATAAACTCCATCATTTTCCTTAACATAAAGTATTTCATCATTATTCGGTGACATACGTGGCATCGTAAATTTTTCTAATTCTGGTGCATCGGAAATTTGAACTACATTTTTTCCATCTAAATCCATCGTAAATAAATCTTTGGTTCCAACATTATTATTTGATTTGTGCTTTCTTTGAGCATATAAAATTCTAGTGCCATCGCCAATAAATTCTGGATCTGAATACCACTCGTTATTAGAAACATCAGTAATCCTACTAGGTTGAGCATCTTTATCTAAGTAAGTAATGTAAATATTATGATCCACGCCAGTAAAAACGCCCATTGTGCCAGACTTATTAAATGATATATCTTGAGGCTGGGTACCATTTATCTTTCTGAAATTTCTACCATCTTCATCTACAACAAGTCCTGTACCATCATTTATTAACGCAAAAACTTTATCTCCATTTTGAATCCAAACAGGAAAATGAGCATTGACGCTAGACAATAAATGACTAAACTTAAATAATGGACCTAAACTATTAATTTTTATATCATCTCCAACTTCACGAATATAGTCTAAAGTAACGACTCTTTGATAAGAAGATGAACTTCGAACCTGACTAAATGACACATGACCCCAAATATCAATGGTCTGCAATCTATAGTAATGCTCGACATCTTCATTTATTTGAACACTTAATGAGGTCTTTGATGGATCTAAAGTATCTGATAGAGTAATCGTTGCAGTATCTGGCAACTGAATTTGTTCAATAACAAAACCTTCCAGATCGGTCTCTTTTGACTCTTCCCAACTAAATAAAAATTCCTTTTGAGCATATTTTATTGAATCTAATTTGCTAGGAATAGGCTTTGGATCCATAGGAACAAAATAACTTTTTCCCAATGTTTTTTGACCTGTAGTGTCCTCTACATCAATCCAATACCACTTATCAACTAATACAGAAAATTGATCTATTTCAGTTGATAAAACATTAATATAATTTATCGATTTAATTAGTGATTTTTCTCCATTATCACTTAGACTAGTGTATAAATTATACTTTTTAAAATCTGGTTCATCAGAGTTTGTCCAGTTTATACTCATTTTTATATTTGGAATATGATTGTAAGAAATATTTGTTATCTCTACTGGTAAAGGCATTCCTGGCAAAGCGGGTCTGATTTTAACAATCACCTCATTAGATCGGTTAGTATCAGCATAGGCATACAAACGATACGAATACTCACTTGGATTTTGAACTAATACTTTTAGATCTAAAGTATCTATCCATTTTGTTATATAGTCATCAATTGTAGCAATTGAATCAGACCACGTAACTCCATTGGTACTTTTATCAATGCGATATCCATCAAATTCTCTACCCTTTCTAACCCAAGAAAGTTCTATAAGCTTATTCAAACGTTGCTTCGCTTGTAAATTTTCAGGACTCCACAAGCTACGATCGCTCCTAGGATCATAAGGGTTGTCCCATACTCGATCAGGCTGTTTACATGCAATAAACAATATAAAAGCAATGGCTATTATCCTTTTCATTCGTAAAGCCACCTCTCCATTTGCATATGTTTTGAGTGATAGTAAATGATGGGGAAAACCATGAATCCAGTTACGATATCAGTAGCAGGTTTAAGACGATCGTAATCTTCAATTTTTTTATGTCTGCTATCACCATCATCGACTGTTGCACCATATTTAGAATACAGATTCTCAGAAGCAAAGTAAAGATAAGTTCGATATAATAAACCAACTCCTATTGAAGCGAGCATAATATTTCTATTTCGTTTAAAATATTCACTTTTTAATTGAATTTCTTTTATGTTCCGAAAAATTGGTTTAATTAATGTTGTACGAGCATGTGAAATTTTAAATTTTTCATTATGAATAATGAATTGTTCCGATTGTAGTTTATACTCTCCCGCATCAAGATTTTCAAAAAGTACAGAACCCTCATCTATTAGAAAATTTAGATCACCATCAGCCGATGATATAGATATACCACCTGGTACAGGTTTATTAAAAGCTACGTCTCCGATTTGGGGGACTTGATGTTCTAATTTAATAAAAATTATATCTGAATTATCAGGCGGCAAACTTTTAATTTTATAAGGATTGAAGCCTTTTTTAAGCAAAATAACTGGTCGACTTTCTACAACAACTCTATCGAGAGCGATAGGCGTTTCTCCATTTAAAGTGTCTTTACCTACTCTAACTTTTGCACCAGCTGGTTCTGTCTTTATATAAACTAAATTTTTCCTTTGATGCACTTCAATTGGAATGCGTTTTGACATTACAAGTTCTGCTAAATTGTGCATTCCTCTATCAGATAATGTTTCTAATGATAATTCATGGTCATAGACAGCGACATTTATTACTCTTCCAGTTTTAGAATCATAAAGTCGGCCTTCACAAACATAGACATCACCGATTTTAGCTATATGAACTGATATCATCCATTCCTGATCTAACAACATGGATTGGATCACGCCACAATCAATGCTGTTGCATGTCGATGATTCATACCCATAAATAGTTAGAGTTTCCATCATATCATCATAATTAAGTACACGAAGTGTATCCATTTTTAATAATTCCATACGGAATTGCGTTGCTAAAGATTTGAGTTCATCAGTATGAACTCCCTCACCAGTAAAATCTATAACAGCTACTGTGTGATCATCGGCAAGGATAATTGAAGATATAAAAACAAATAATAAAACAATTTTTCTCATAAGAATTAATTTGAAAGTAACTCCTCAGAGTACGGAATCACAACCGACTATATAGTATCAATGAAAATATAATATTTAACTTTATTTTGAGGGTTCATCAGAACAATCTGCGCAATCACAAGTATTATCACTAATTGGCAAGAGAGCATCACTAGACACTTGATCAATTGAAAATAATATTTCCCCAGAACTGCAAAATATCTGATTTTCCATAACTTCATATTGTGAATTATGAGTGCCATCTTTAGAAAATAATGTAATTTTACCCAGGCCATTTGAAATATCGGCTACACCCTTTTTCCCGCCATCAGGATACCACCACCAGGCAAAGCCATCGCGTTCACCTTGAAGAAAGTTTACCTCTTCTTTCTTTTGTCCATCTTCATACCACCATATTAATTGTCCATGAAGCATGCCATTTTTATAACTTCCTTCAGCATATTTTTTTCCATTTTCATACCATTGTGTCGTAATACCAGCAGGTTTATCATCATTCCAAAATCGCGTTTCCTTTAACTTCCCACTTTCATACCACCATGTAAATTTCCCCTGTTTTTTTCCGTAAGTATAGTTTCCCTCCGAATATACTTGACCATTTCCCCACCATCGCGTTAATCGGCCATGAGACGTATTATCAATCATTTGAACAAATACCTCAGGTGATATATTAAAATTGTATTCACTTTCACCAGTTTGCGCTAGATATGTCCCATCAGCTATAACTGAATCTTTATGCATAATTGGACTACCAACCCATTGCTCATCTCCATCATTGTAATTAACTGAAGCAATTTGACCATCAATAAATTTTAAATTATAATATCTTTCTTTGGAAGCCTGAAGATAGTATTTCCAATCTCCGCTTTTTTTACCATCTTTATATGCTCCTTTCATTCGAACATTACCATCGAAAAAATTCAAATAAGCTTTTCCAGTATAAGCTTCACCAGTCTCAGGGTGCATAGCAACACCTTCTTCGCCTATTAAATCAGAAATACTTATTTCTTTAGAACAAGAAATAAATATCAAGGTTAGAGGAATTATTTTTATTAAAAATTTATTCATCATTAAACTTTCCTTTTTAGCGGAGAGAGAGGGATTCGAACCCCCGATACCCAAAGGGTATACCGCATTTCGAGTGCGGCGCATTCAGCCAGGCTCTGCCATCTCTCCCAAAATAAGGTCCGAAATTACAAAAATATTGCAAATTCTTATAAACTAAAGCCCCACAAATTGCGAGGCTTTAATAGGCTTAATTCGTGTTAGTTTTTAACCAAATAATGCTTTACAAGAGGCTTTGATAGAATCAAGCCCTTCTTTCAAATCATCTTTATCTGCTCCGGCAGGCATGCAATCGTATATTTCCTGAGCTAACTTAGTAATTGCATCACAATTTTCCTTAGTAGGATCATTTTCAAATTTTTCATTAGCAGCATCCAAATTCGCTTCCATATTAGCTAATATATCTGCGCAAGCTGTTGCCTCCTCTGCTTCATCTTCACACGAAATAAAGACACATAATGGTATTAATAATGTTAATAACTTTTTCATGATTGATAACCTTTCATAAAGTTTAGTGTTTTCTAATAATATTGTAAAAGTCTTGAATAATAGATAATGATTCTTCCTCTAATATACCACCTTTAACGGCTACTTTTGTTTTAAATCGCGGATCACCACAAAGTTGATATAATGAACCGCAACATCCCTGTTCTTCATCATATGTTCCAAAAACAACCATTTTCAGCCTAGAATTGATAATTGCACCTGCGCACATTGGGCACGGCTCTTTCGTAACATATAATATGCAATTATTGAGCCTCCAATCACCGATTGTATTCGCAGCAGCAGTAATTGCAATAATTTCCGCATGAGCAGTTGGATCGCTTAATTGTTCACGTTGATTGTAACCTCGACCAATTACCTTATCATTTTGAACGACAATTGCACCAATTGGGATTTCTTTTAATTCAAATGCTTTCTCAGCTTGAACCAATGCTTTTTGCATCCATAGAGAATGATTAATCATTAATATATTATTATTTATTTCTTAAATAATCTTGAAGAGAATCAATTTGAGCCGCCATTCGTTTTCGCCCTTCTAAAGATGTATCTGTTATTGGGCTCATCGAAACCTTAGAACCTAATGAATCCAAAATGACTGAGATTTGAAGAATAGTGGAATCAAATTTTCCCTTCGCGAAATAAGAGGCTGCCATTACAACTCGAACATCAAGATAATTTAATAAAGAATCATGAGTAAAAACCCAACCTGGGGCCAAAGGCTTAACTGTAGAGTCTAAAAATGCTCTTCCATATTGCAATGCTCTACCATCATCACCTTTAGCATTATATGCAAATGTTAACCCTGCCAATATCTCAGATTGTATATCAACAATATTCCACTCATCATCAGGCTTATCTAAGCCAATAATAAAATTAGAAATACTGCTATCAAGTACCATTAATTTTGCATATGACCAACCTAGACCATTGTAGGCATCTTTCCATTCAGCGTCTTTTGTAGCGCCATCCTGAAACCAAGTATTGCTATTTAAATAATCCTTTGATTTGTATAGAATCCATCCATATTCTGTCATGTCTTCTGCTGTAGGATTATATTTTTTTCTACATGCATCAACGCTTAAAAAAGTTATAGCTAAAAAGAAATATAGAAATGATTTTCTTAACTTATTCATCGCATCAACATCACTTTTTTCGTTTTAATCCGACCCATATCCGTCAAGAGATTTACAAAATAAATTCCCGAAGATACTGGAACTCCATTTTGATCTTTGCCATCCCATTTTACTCTATATCTTCCGATACTTTGCTCTTCATTTATTAGAGTTTTAATGTTTCTTCCCAAAATATCATATACAGTAATATTTACTTTTTGGAATGGACCATCCACAAAGCCAAGATCATATTCTATCGTTGTGCTTGGATTAAATGGATTTGGATAGTTTTGTTGCAATGAAGTCTGACCTGGCACGACTAATGTCTTGGGACCTACTCTGAAATAACCCATTTTTTCTGAATATGCTAAGACTCTACTTCCTTCAGTAATAGAAGGCAACTCAACCCAACCACTTCCAGTAGAACGTACATAAATTGCCATCTCCTCTTGTCCTGGAAGAGATATTTCAACTGGCTTGTTAAAACGATAAGCTTCATTACCAAGCAAGTATGAGGCACGATCATTAAAATAAGGCTCAAATAATGTTGAGTCCAAAATCATTATTGATTGATCAAAATCTACAGATCCATTGGCCCCAACAACATGAAATTGTCCATCGACACTTCTTCCTGACCACGTACCATACATTTTTGCTAAAGTCAGTCCAACTGGCTTAGAAATAACTGTATCACCGACAACACCTTTAGCGCTGACTTCA
>JAYZKF010000002.1:0-3258 GCA_036163755.1 Fidelibacterota bacterium | reverse complement strand
AGAACAAGAACAACAGCAAGATCAAGAACAACAGCAAGATCAAGAACAACAGCAAGAGCAAGATCAGCAACAAGAGCAAGACCAGCAACAAGAGCAAGATCAGCAACAAGAGCAAGACCAACAACAGCAGAAAGAACAAGAAGTTTCTGATGAAGAAAAATCTCAAGATATGAAACAGGCAGAGAGCATATTAGATGCCTTAAAACAAGATGAACAGGTTATGCAAAAAAAACAAATTGCGCGTTCAAAATCTAGAAAGTTAGAAAAAGACTGGTGATGATAAAAAGGTTAACTATAATTATCTTAATTTCATCTAGTTTAAGCAAAATATTGGTTGCACAAACCAATGTTTTGGCTTCTGTAGATGTAAATAGGATATCTCAAAGTGAAACTATTGGATTCAAAATAGTGGCTACAAATGTTGATGGGACACCTAATGTTGATATATCACCATTAAATAATATTTTTAAAATAATCAGTGGTCCTGCTCAACAAACAAATATTCAATGGGTTAATGGAGTTATGACGAGCTCTCGTAGTCTTAGTTGGACATTATTACCAATTAGAGAGGGTAAATTGAATATCCCTTCTTTAACAGTTAAAATTGGTAATAATTCCTATAGGACTAATCCTATAGGAATTACTGTTTCAAAAAGTGCTGGTCGAGCGGATATGAGTAATTTATTTATTGAAGTTACTCCCGATAAAAGAGAATTATATCTTGGTGAGCAATTAACCGTAACCTACAGACTTTACACTAAATTAAACTTGTCTATTGAAGATATAGAATACCCCAAAAGCGTCGGCTTTTGGAATGAAGATCTTAGAGGAAATCAAAGTCCTAGGTTTAAAGATACACAGTTGAATGGAGTTTCCTATAAAGTTGCAACATTATATAAATCAGCGATGTTTCCAACTCAAACTGGTGAAATGATAATTGCGCCCATGACAGCTATTTGCAATGTAGAAAAAGCATCTAGAAACCGCCCAAGAGGTTTTGCTGATCCTTTCTTTAATTCTATGTTTCGTGAATCTCAAAGACAATTTATTCAATCTGATTCGATTAGTATTGAAGTATTACCATATCCTGAGAAACCTCCCCCAGATTTCACAGGTGCTGTAGGTGATTTCAAAATTAATGCATGGGTTGATTCAAACAGTGCAAAAGTTAATGAAGCAGTTACTTTTAATATTAAGATTGCTGGATCGGGTAATATTTTTAATTTTAATATTAATCCAATAAATTTTCCTCAAAATATGGAAATTTTCCCTCCGATATCTACCATTAATCGTGATGAATTTAGAGATCAAATTACGGGAGAACTAAATTTTGAATATATACTTATACCTAGGTTAGAAGGACAGTTCAGAATCAATCCTATAGCATTAACATATTTTGATCCAAATATAGATAGTTTTGTTACTGTAAGATCCAATATGACAGATATAATGGTATACCCTGGAGAACACTCAGAGTCAGTTTTATCAAAATATTCTAGAGAGGATATTAAAATTTTAGCAGAGGATATTAGATTTATTAGAACTAAAACCCCATCTTGGTATAAAAGCGATAGTAGAACAATTCCAATTTGGATATGGGGTGTTTATTTTGTTGCTTTTTCAATGTTTCTTTTTCCTTCATTATATCATAAAGTAAATCACCAGAGAATTACCACTGTTCAATATCGTGAAGCTAAAAATGCACTTAACAAGTGTTTAAAAATGTTAAAACAAGAGGTTGATGATCCATTTTCTTTTACTTCATCAGTTATTTATCAATATTTTAAATCCAAGTTATTTTTAGCATCAATTAATTTAGATCCAATGACATTAGAATATCAGCTTAAAGGAAAGATTGATAATGATTTAATTTTAAAGATTGTTGGCTTAGTAAAATTATGTGATGCTGGCAGATATGGACCAGAAGCAGCTGAGTATAAAGGATCAATCCAATCAGATACCTCAGAATTATTATTAAAGATTGATAGTCTTCTAAAATGAAAATTTTAAATATTTTTGTTTTCCTATTATCTATTTCTATTTGTCAAAATACTGATTCATTATTTCAATTAGGAAATGATTATTATTTAGATGAAAAATATGATCAAGCAATTAATATTTTTGAAAATATTTCAAAAGATTATGAGCATGAAGATTTATATCTGAACTTAGGTAATAGCTATTATAGATTAGGAAATTTAGGAAATGCAATATGGTCTTATGAAAGAGGTCATTTATTATCACCTAGAGATAATGATATTAATTATAATTTAAATTATGTTCGTAATCAAATTAGAGATAAAATCATCCCTCCAGATGATTTTTTTCTTATTGCACTATATAGGGCAATAATAGAAAAATTAACATTGATAGATCTTATTGGTATGTCAGGATTAATTTTATTATGTCTCGGAGCATTATATAATTCAAAAAATTTTCATATTGTATCAAATAAGTTCTCCTCCATTTTTTATACAATACTTTTAATTTTATTTTTTTCTATCGGCTTCATTATATTAGATAAATATTGGTCTGTTTCAGATCAGGAAAATGGTATAGTTATTTCAGTTGAATCAGATGTCCGATCATCTCCAATTAATCGTGGAGAGAATATAGTTTTTATGATTCACGAGGGGACTAAAGTTGAAATAGTCTCAAAGCAACCGGGTTGGTATGAAATAATTTTGTTAGATGGAAAGAAAGGATGGATCTCAACGGATGAGGTACGAATAATTTGAAAAGAATAATCATAATTTTTTCAATTCTCTCAATTTATAATGCTCAAGATAAAATAGATTTTAATCCAAATAAATTGAATGAACCTGAACTTAATTGGCCTGTTGTTGTTAATGTGATTAATTCAGGAGGTAGTAAAAATGATAAAGAAACTATAACAGATTCGACATTTTTTTCAGTTGAAGGTTTTAGAATTCAACTATTAGCAACTCAAGATCGATTTAATGCAGAAAAATTCAAATCAGAGCTTGAGAAGATTTATAAAAATAAAATATACATTATTTTTGAGGCACCAAACTATAAAGTCAGAGTTGGTGATTTTATTAATAGAAAAAGTGCTGAGGAAATGCGGCAAAATCTGTCAAAAAAAGGATACACTACTGCATGGATTATTAGATCAAAGATAGAAGCAATAGATAATTAAAAATAAAATTTTCTATTATCTATAATTTTTGCTTTTTCTTTTAATTCGGTCATCCAATTTTGATAAACCGTATTCTGTTTTAGTCTTTTTAAATCAGA
>JAYZKF010000001.1:0-11937 GCA_036163755.1 Fidelibacterota bacterium | reverse complement strand
TTTTCATAATGCTCATTGATCAAAGGCATAAATTCTGCCTTAACAAAATCAAAGGCCGTTTGCTGAATAAGCAAATCTTCATCTGTTAATAAATCTGTAATATTATAAAAGTCGGGTCCAAAGTTTTTCATATTTATCCTTAAACAATATCTGAAATTACTTATTAATATTCTTTTTTAAGAAACCATCTTGCACTGATCATTTATCCCCATTGAGATAAGATAGGTATCATTTAATTGTTTTTTCGAAAAAGATTTTTTTGAATTAATACCATCCCATTTATTTTGAATTAATATTTGCCCTACAGCTCCACCTAAAGTATTTCCTGGTCCTAACAAAACCAGATTATCTGGACAAAACTCTTTAATTGCTACAGATATAGCTTTTGTAAAATTATATGTAGATGTAACCTGGGTTCCTAAAGTATATTGATATAAATCTGAAATATTGCTACTAAATGGAGACCAAATGTTTCCTAAACCATCAATTAAGGGGATTGCTGGTTTATTAAAATGGGATTCAGGTATGCTATTAAACGCTTTAGTTGAAATAGATTCAAGCAATGGAGTATGAAAAGCTCCATGATATGGGAGTTGTTGAGGATATTGATCAATTTTTGGCAATATTTTTAATAGTTTATCTAAAACTCTTTGTTCAGCACCAATCACAATATATCCACCTAATATAATTGATGTATATGCATCCTCTGATTGTATTACAGATAAAACCTTATTTTTAATATCATTATCAATTTGCCATTCATCATCAACTATCGGATAAATTATTTGACCTCCGATTATTTTATCCTTCATCATTGAACCCATCGTTTGAATTATATTATATCCAGTTTTGTAGGTAAATACACCAGCTAAAGTTAAAGCTGTATACCAACCCATTGAATTTCCAGTAATAGCAACGATGTCATATTTTTTCTGATTTATATTTAAAAAATCTTTTAGACTGCAGGCATAAATCAATGGAGATGCATTTTCTCCCGACATATGCGTTTTTGATTTAAACTGCATAGAATCTAAATTAGTTAGAGAAGGTATATTTTTAATTTCTCTCTCTTTATCAATCCACTTTATAATGGATGCAGAATCTTGATTACAATCTCTTAAATATTTAATCGTTTCTCGCGTATATGTTCCACGGCCAGGACAAATGACAACTATACGTTTTTTACTCATTAATAAATTTTAAGGAATTTTTAATTATAGATTCTTTCGATGGAAGTGTAACAGTAGAAGCCTTACCAATAGGGATAAAACTATTTTCTGCTGCATGAATTTTAATTTTTAGAGATTTTTTAGTTTCACTCAATAATTGAGTCATCAAACCTTCTCCGTGGCACCCGTTTCTTCGACATTCATCAACTATCAATATTTTTTTACAATCCCCAAATGCATCTAATAACTTAGGTACATTGATTTCCGACAACCATCGCAAATCAATTACTTTGATCTTATTTTTTATTTTTTCTTCTATTTCTTTTTTCGCCTGCAATGATAGATATAATCCATTCCCATAGGAAATAATAATGAGCTTATTTCCTTCTCCATACTCAGCAAATTCACCTAAAGGGATTTCTTCTTTTGGGCTTGGATATTTAAAACTCCATTTAGAATCTTTTACAACATGTAGATCCTTAGTCATATATAGCGCTATTGGTTCGATAAACACTACTATACGGCCATTTTCATTGGCCTCCCTTACAGATGTTCGCAACATTTTAACTGCATCTAGGCCATTAGAAGGAACAGCTAGAATTAACCCAGGGATATCTCGAAAAATTGTTAACGAATTATCATTGTGGAAGTGACCTCCAAAACCCTTTTGATATGCTAAACCAGGTACACGCAATACTAGAGGATTTGTATACTGACCTTCTGAGAAAAAAGATAATGTGGCAATTTCTCCTCGTAATTGATCTTCAGCGTTGTGAAAATATGCTAAAAATTGAATCTCTGGAATTGGAACAAAACCATTGTGTGCAAAACCCGCTCCAAAACCAATAATAGATGTTTCATCTAAAGGACTATTAAACACTCGTCTGATACCGAATTTTTTATGAAGATCTGCAGTAACGTGATATACTCCACCTTTTTCAGCGACATCTTCCCCAAATACAACAGTGTTTTTATATTGAAGCAAAATATCACATAATCCATAATTTATGAGTTTAGCCATATTTTGATATTGATTTAATCTGTCAAAGTCTTTGCCAAAAAGCGCTTTTCTATCTTTAAGACTTGGATATTCTGGAGAAGAGCGTAGTAATTTGTGTGATATAATTGATGACATTACTTCATTACTATTATTTAAGGTCGGGCGCAATGTTGCGGCATCAAAAACATGCGAAACTCTATCTCTAGAGTTTTCATATAGTTTTAAAATTTCTTCTTTTGATAAACATTTATTTTCTATCAAAATTCTAGATGAGTGAAGAATTGGATCATTAAATTCTGCGTTTTCAATATCCTTTATTTCTTGATAACCAATTTCCACATCTGATCCAGCATGACCCATTAATCGAACAGTTTTCATATGTAGAAAAATAGGCTTTCGATTTATTCTACAAAATTTTTCAACTTTACTTGAATTAACTATAAGATCTAAAATATGAAGTCCATCAGTTTTAATATATTTAATTCCAGGCCTATTTTTATAATTTTCTTCTATCCAGCTTTCATCTGTTTTGACTGAAATACCAAAACCATTATCCTCACAAATAAATACAATAGGTACATGACCGCCCTTATTAACTATCCAGCTCGCTGTATTAAAAGCACTCAAAGCTGATGCGTGGTTAACACTTGCGTCTCCAAAACTACAGATAACAATCCTATTACTTTTTGATTCTTGATCAGAAATATTTAAGCTTTTAGAAAGATTTATTGAGAATGCCATCCCAACAGCTTTTGGTAAATGGCTTGCAATCGTACTAGTTTGAGGGGGAATATTTAATAATTTGCTACCAATAACTTTGTGCCTTCCACCACTTATAGGATCATCTGATGAAGCCATAAATGAAAGCGCCATATCATACAATGCTGTTGTAGCATCAATTTGCTTTGATCTTTCTAAAAAAAATGGAGCACTTCTGTAGTGAAGAAAAGCTGTATCTGTATATGGGAAAACACTTCCAAAAACTGCATTACCCTCGTGACCTGAACTCCCAATCGTATAAAAACATTTTCCTTCATCTTTCAATGATCGAGCTTTAAGATCAATATGTCTACTCATTATTTGAGATTCAAAAATTGAAATTAGATCCGATGATCTGATATTGGTCTGATTTAATTTTAGATTAGTTTGTGCTTGTGGGAATTTTTCTACGTTTAGGAAAGATATAAAATTTTCATCAATAACTTCTGCACGGTTGAAAAGAGACATATTCAAATTATTATGTAATTATTGGATGAATATAAATTGAGCTTATAGCAGAAAACTAATCTATTAAGCTTGCTAATTTTTGTTTGAATTCACGCAACTCTCTTACATTCCCAATTTCAATCTCACCAGAATCCCATTTTAATTTGAAATCATCCTTAGAGTCACAACCCCCCTCTTTTTTGTAAAGAAGATATAAGTCTTTTTCATCTCTAGGTTTATTAGCGTGTAAAGTGGCTGTGAGTTGATAAGCCAAATCTTCAGTAATATCATCAATAACACGATTCGGCAAGTTCCTTTCTAAAAGAGACTGTTCAATCCGAGAAAATCTCATCCCCTTAACAACGTAGTCCTGATAAGCCTCCCAGGCGAAAGGAGCCACAGACTTAACCGACTGTGCCATTGCATCAGAAAAAACCCGAATTTCATATTGGGCATGATTATCAGATCTTAAACCAATAAAATGAAGCAAATTATGTAAGTCATTCTTCCAGTACCATTCAGTATAAAGGTTAACTGGTAAAATTGCTCGCGCTAGCTCCCTAGCGACTCCTTCATCATTTAATTCTGAATATATTTCAAAGCTTCTATTTGATATCTCTTTAAAATAGTCATGCACTTTTTGTTTTAAATCTTTTGGAACATCACCCATTCTACCTTGTTTATTAAGTGCTGACTGAAATTGGATATGCTCTGGGTTTGGAAAATAAAATTCATCTCTGGCTTCTGAATACCGCAAGGAATATTCATTGATATTTGCTGTCCTATGACGTACCCATTGTCTCGCAACAAAAATAGGCATCTTGCAGTGAAATTTAAACTCAACCATCTCGAATGGGGTTGTATGCCTATGCCTCATTAAATATCTTATTAGCCCTCGATCTTGCGATAATTTGCTCGTACCTTTTCCATAGCTAACTCGTGCAGCTTGTACAATAGCATCATCACCGCCCATTGAATCCACAAGGCGAACAAAACCTTTATCTAAACATTTTATAGCATCATCAGGTATCTGTGTCATTATCTTAATCTATTAATCATTTCTTTCTAAATATCATTACACCATCTCTCACAGGTAATAGAAGCGGTTCTAATCTATCATTATTTTTTATTAGTTCCGCTGTTTCTCTCAATGCTTTTGCATTCTCATTTTTGGGCTCCAAAACCTCACCATTCCAAAGCATATTATCTAAAACTGCTATACCTCCCGTTTTTAGTAATGCAGTTCCTCTACGATAATATTCTGGATAATTAATTTTGTCAGCATCGATAAATAGCATATCAAATGACCCAATTTGAAAAGATTCTAAAGTTGTAATTGCTGCTCCCTTGTAAACATTAATTTTATAACCAACCTGTGATTTCTTAAACCAATTTGTAGCTGTATTAATATGTTTTTCCATAAGTTCACAAGAGTGGACTTCACCATCGTCAGGCAAAGCTTCAGCAATTTTTAATGTACTGTACCCAGTAAACATCCCAATCTCCAGAACATTTTTTACTTTAGCAATTTTAATTAATAAATGTAAAATACCGCTTACTAATGGTCCAGAGAGCATTTCAGGTATTTCTTCATTTTTCCAAGTTTCAATCGATAAATTTTTTAGTAATTCATTATCTGTTAATGATTGATTAATACAATATTCTTCAATTTTTTTTGAAATCAATTTCATAATTATATATTTAGTCGACTTTACTCACATTAAAATATCGTGAATCGGGATGAGAGAAATACCAACCGCAAACTGATGCTGCTGGGTACATCGCTCTAGTTTCTGTTAAGGAAATACCTGTCTTTTGTTCAACTTTAAGTAAAGACCATATTTTATCTTTCTCTTCATGTGAAGGACATGCTGGATATCCTGGGGCCGGCCTAATGCCCTGATATTTTTCTTTTATTAATTGATCATTGTCCATTTTTTCATCACCTTCATATCCCCAAAACTCTTTTCGAACTCTTTCATGCATTCTTTCTGCAAATGCTTCAGCAAGTCTATCTGCTAAAATTTTCGACATAATTGCATTGTAATCATCATCGTGATCTTCAAATCTTTTTACAATTTTTTCAAGTCCATGCCCCGTGGTTAGAGCAAACATACCAAGAAAGTCATTTTTTGGTGCAACAAAATCTGCTAAACAAAAATTGTTTTCATTTGGTCCTTTATCTACTGTTTGTCGAGGAAAATGAAATTTAATATCATCTGCAAAAATACATTCATTCTCGGCATATGCAGGACGAATACTAATAATAGCTTTAGCTGTTAGCCACTTTTCTGATACAATTTGATCTAGCAACCTTTTGCCATCATCAAAAATTTTCTTCGCTTCATTTCCATATTTTTTATCATCTAAAATTTTGGGGAAAATTCCTTTTAACTCCCAAGCATGGAAAAAAGGCGACCAATCTATATAATCAATAAGTTCATCTAATGGATAATTATCAAAGACTTTATTACTATCTAACTTAGGGATCGGAATTGTATAATTTTTCCAATCAATATTAATTTTTCTTTTTCGAGCTTCTTCAATAGAAAGACGTGGCTTTGCATTTTTATTCGCACGTAACTCTCTTATTTGTTTGAATTCAGATTGTACTTCTTTAACATAATTTTCTCTGGTTTCATTATTAATTAGTTTACTTACAACTCCAACAGCACGAGAAGCATCAATCACATGAATTGTTGGACCAGAATAATTTTCCTCTATTTTTACAGCTGTATGCTTTTTACTTGTGGTCGCTCCTCCAATTAATAGAGGAATATCAAATTTTAAACGTTCCATCTCTTCTGCAACGTGTATCATTTCATCTAAACTTGGAGTTATCAATCCTGAGAGCCCAATTATGTCAGCTCCCAAACTTTTAGCTTCAGATAAAATTTTATCTGATGGTACCATCACTCCAAGATCAAAAATATCATAGCCATTACAACCTAAAACTACTCCAACAATATTTTTACCAATATCATGTACATCTCCTCGAACTGTAGCCAAAACAATTTTTCCATTAGATTTATCTATTAATCCCATATCCTCTTTTTCTTTTTCAATATATGGTACTAAATGGGAAACCGCTTTTTTCATAACACGAGCTGATTTCACAACTTGTGGTAAAAACATTTTACCCGAACCAAATAAATCTCCAACCACATTCATTCCATCCATTAGAGGACCTTCAATCACATTGATCGGACGTTCATACTTTTTTCTAGCTTCTTCAGTATCTTCATCGACAAAATCAATAATACCTTCAACTAGAGCATGGCTAAGGCGCTCCTCAACGTCTTGATTTCTCCATGATAAATCTTTTTTAACAGATCGTTTGACACCACGATATTCCTCAGCGATTTCAACTAATCGATCTGTAGCACCATCTCTACTATTGAATATGACATCTTCAATACGGTTTTTTAATTCTATTGGTATATCGTCGTATAAACCTAATTGTCCAGAATTGACTATTCCCATATCCATTCCAGCCTGAATTGCATGAAAAAGAAAGACAGAGTGCATTGCTTCCCTAACTTGTTCATTGCCTCTAAATGAAAAAGATAAATTACTTACCCCCCCACTTATATGAACTCCAGGAAGAGTTTCTTTAATTGTTTTTGAAGCTTTAATAAATGCTTCACCATAACTATTGTGCTCTTTAATTCCTGTAGCAACCGCAAAAATATTCGGATCAAAAATAATATCTTCTGAAGGAAAACCAACTTTCTCTATAAGTATATGGTAAGCTCGAGTACAAATTTCAACCTTTCTTTCATAATTATCAGCCTGACCTTTTTCATCAAACGCCATAACAATAATAGCTGCACCGTATTTTTTAATGATTTGAGCTTGCCGAATAAACTCAGGCTCACCCTCCTTCATTGAAATAGAATTTACGATTCCCTTTCCCTGGCAATTTTTTAATCCGACTTCCAGAACAGACCATTTAGATGAATCAATCATCAATGGAACTTTTGCAATATCTGGCTCTGAAGCTATTAACCTTAAAAAATGTGACATAGCCGATTCAGAATCAAGCAGACCTTCATCCATATTTATATCAATAATCTGGGCACCATTTTCTATCTGTTGTCTGGCAACAGATAGTGCTTCTTCATATTTATCTTCCTTAATTAATCGCTTAAAACGAGAAGATCCAGTGACATTTGTTCTTTCGCCAACATTGATAAAATTCGAATCAGGTCGAATTGTAATAGGTTCAAGTCCACTTAATTTTGTATAAGGGTCAATCTTTGGTAAATCCCTCGGTTTAATTCCACTAATGCTTTCTGAAATTGCTCTAATATGGTTGGGTGTAGTGCCACAGCATCCCCCTACTAAATTGACTAAACCGCTACTAGCAAATTCTTTGATTATTTCTGCCATTGCTTCAGGAGATTGATCATATTCACCAAATTCATTTGGAAGTCCAGCATTAGGATAAACGAAAACATTGATTTCTGAGATCGATGATAGTTCATCAAGCCATGGACGAATTTGCTCAGCTCCTAATGCACAGTTTAATCCTACCGCAGTTATCCCTGCGTGTCGAATTGAATGCCAAAATGCTTCTACTGTCTGTCCAGATAATGTCCTCCCACTAGCATCCGTAATAGTTCCAGAGACAAAAATAGGTATTTCTTTTTTTGTTTCTTCTATTAATGTACGAACTGCAAAAAGAGCTGCTTTGCAATTTAATGTGTCAAATACAGTTTCAATGAGAAATAGATCGACTCCACCATCAAGCAGCCCTTTGGCTTGATCATAGTAAGCCCTATTTAATTCATCAAAAGATATATTCCTATATTCTGGTTTATTAACATCTGGACTTAATGATGCCGTACGGCTAGTTGGCCCAATAGCGCCAGCAACCAATTTCTTTGAATCATGAAAATCTTTTGTTGCAGATTTTGCTATTCTTGCCGCTTCATAATTCAATTCATAAATAAGATCTTGAGTCCCATAATCTATTTGTGATATCGCATTTGAATTAAAAGTGTTTGTCTCAATAATATCGGCTCCAGCTTCTAAATAAGATCTATGAATCTCACGCACTATTTCAGGCTGAGTGATACATAATAGGTCATTGTTCCCTTTTAAATCTTTATCATGAGAATCGAAGCGGTCATTCCTAAAATCACTTTCTTCAAGATTATATGTCTGAACCATGGTTCCCATGGCACCATCAAGTACCAATATCTTTTTACTAAATAACTTTTCTATCATATTATTTCTCATAAAAGAAAAACCCCAATGCTAAGATCAGGGCTTAATCCTTTTTAGCACTTTTCTTTATTGTCGCGGCAATAGGGTGCAAATCACGACCATCAAAATTAGCTTTAATAACCATTCCAAATCAATGAATAACTGATTATTTAATTATGCTTGGTCGTAGGTGCAATGTTGCGTAGTTTTAAAGTGGATTTGAAGATAGATTGAAGGTACAAAATCTAAAAAGTTTTTCGGTCTGATTTTAGACCATCACATAATAAATAAAAGAATTTTTTCCTTCAGAAATTTGATTAATAATTTCTGTTGTATTTTATCTCGGCTGAAGGGCCGTTTACTACCTTCCCACCTATCTTCCATTTGAAATAAATAACAACCCAAAAAGTTGATAAATCTTGGGAGTAATATGAAAAAAGAGATTTATATCAGCGAAAGTATGGGAGAATCTCGAATTGCTATCATTGAGGATAGCACCTTAGTCGAGGTTTATGTTGAAAAACAAGACCATCAACGCATGGTAGGAAATATTTACAAGGGACAAGTGGAAAATGTCCTTCCTGGCATGCAAGCGGCTTTTGTTGATATTGGATATGACATAAACGCATTCCTACCTTTCTCTGAAATTGAAAATTCGGGCTATTTGTCTGAGGTTGATGATACAGATCAAAAACCATCAAATAATAAAAAAGGTAAAAAACCTACTCGAAGAAAAACAAATAACAATGTTAATGTTGACCTAAAAACGGGACAGGAAATATTTGTCCAAGTTATTAAAGAAGCCTTTGCAGGTAAAGGGCCACGAGTTACTACTGAAATTGCTTTGCCAGGTAGATTATTAGTACTCGTACCAAATGCAAAATATATTGGTATTTCAAAAAAAATATGGGATAAATACGAAAGACGTCGTCTAAAAAAAATGGTTTCTTCTTTAAAAGATAAAGATATGGGAGTTATTGTCAGAACAGTTGCTGAAGGAAAAAGTGAAGAATTAATTAAAAATGATTTTAAAAATTTAGCCGAAAATTGGAAAAAACTTCAGGCAAAGAGTAAACGTACTAAAGGTTCCAGTATTATATATGAAGATCTTGAAACTGCTTCTAGTGTAATTCGAGATCTTTTTACACCTGATATAAACAAAATTGTTATCGATTCAAAAAAATTATACAGGAAACTGCAATCATACTTAGAAGACATTTCTCCAAATATGGCAAACCGTTTAGAATATTATAAACTAAAACAGCCATTATTTGAAAGTATGGGTTTTGAAAATGAATTAGATAAATTGCTTAGACCCAAAGTTTGGTTAAATAGCGGAGCTTATTTAATTATTGAAAAAACTGAAGCGATGGTTGTTGTAGATGTTAATAGTGGCCGATTCATTGGCAAAAAAAATCACGAAGAAAATTCGTTAAAAATTAACCTTGAAGCATGTAAAGAAGTTGCACGACAATTACGTCTTAGAGATCTATCAGGGCTTGTTGTTATTGATTTTATAGATATGCGCGAAGAAGCGAATCAGCGGAAAATTTATTATGAACTTAGAAAAGAACTTAAAAAAGATCGTGCTAAAGTAGCTGTTTCACCCATTTCTGAATTTGGTTTATTAGAAATGACTCGACAGCGAATTCGTTTAAGCCTATTGGATTCAATGAGTGAAGAATGCCCAACTTGTCATGGCTCTGGCCGAATTATGTCACGAGAGACTCTAATCACTAGAATTGATCATTGGCTGAGAAGATATAAGTCAAAACATAGAAGTTTAAAATTAATATTAGAGCTTCACCCAGAAATTGCTGATTTCCTTAAAAATAATAAAAAAGCACTTAGAGGGTTAATGTGGCAAAATTTTACCTATATTTCTATTCAAGGTAACAATGATATTTCTAGAGATGAATTTCGCTTCCTTTCAAGTAGTAATGGTCAAAAAGAGATAGAACATGTAGGTATTGGACACAACAAAGATAAGGCTTAGATTCCTCGACTTTTTTAAGAACAAAATGTTTGCAATAGTAAATATATCAGGAAAACAATATAGAGTTGAAAATGGAGCACAAATTAAAGTTCCAAATCTCAATTCTGAAGTAGGTAGTAAAGTAGAGTTTGATAGTGTGCTTTTAATTGATGACAAAGGAAAACTCAGTATTGGAAGTCCAATATTAAATGGTGCAAAAGTATCAGGCACTATTATGGAAAATGGACGGGATCGAAAAGTTATCATTTTTAAGAAAAAACGTCGAAAAGGCTATCGTAGAAAAAATGGCCATAGACAAGCATTTTCAACAGTGATGATAGATAATATATCTATTAGCAAAACAAAGAAGGAAGCTGCACCAAAGAAGGAAGCTGCACCAAAGAAGAAAGCTGCACCAAAGAAGAAAGCTGCACCAAAGAAGAAAGCTGCACCAAAGAAGAAAACTGAAAAGAAAGAGGATTAATTATGGCTCATAAAAAAGGAATGGGTAGTTCAAAAAATGGTCGTGATTCTAATTCGAAACGCCTAGGAGTAAAAGTAGCTGATGGGCAAAATATTTTAGCAGGTGGAATCATATTAAAACAACGTGGAACAAAAGTTCATCCGGGACCTAATGTTGGTCGCGGAGGTGATGATACTTTGTTCGCTACTACCGATGGTATAGTGAAGTTTTCACGAAAAGGTAGAAAAAGAAAAATTGTAAGTGTAGTAAACTAATTAGTGATCAAGTTTATAAGTATTGAAAACCCCATTATTATAAAATAATGGGGTTTTTTTGTTTATAGTATATTTAGTTATCTTAATTTCAATTCATGATAATCATATTAAAAAAGGGGGTTTGTAATGTCTCGGCCTAAAATAGGACTTATTGGCGGTGGGCAAATAGGTGGAAATTTGGCTCTTCTCGCTGCTCAAAAGGAATTAGGCGATATCTTAATTTTTGATATTCCAAATGCAGAAGGGATGGTAAAAGGTAAAGCTTTAGATTTAATGCAACTTCGACCTCATGATGGATATGATAGTAATATTACTGGAACATCAAACTGGAATGACTTAAAAAATGTTGATGTTTTTATTATAACAGCAGGCATCCCAAGGAAGCCAGGAATGAACCGCGAAGATCTTCTCGAAATAAATCTTGGGATAATGAAAGATGTTGCAAATAATATAAAAAAACATGCTCCTAACTCATTTGTTATAGTTATCTCTAATCCATTAGATGCGATGGTATATGCATTTCATAAAGTTTCTGAATTTAATAAAAATCAAGTTGTGGGGATGGCAGGTGCTTTAGATAGTGGTCGTTTTCGAACATTTATTGCTATGGAAACAGGTTACTCTGTTCAAGATATTAC